>JBDTTU010000032.1:0-41575 GCA_039930465.1 Burkholderiales bacterium | reverse complement strand
ACGCGCGCCTGCCCGGCCTGGGCAAGTGCAACAAGTGCCTCGCTGCCGCCACGGCAGCGCTCGCCGCCTGAGCTGACCCGAGCTGCCGCGCCCGCGGGCGCGGCGCTCTCTCACTCTCAGCAGGCGAGCAGCTCGCCGCGCTTGCGGATCGCTTCCTGGGCCTTGCTGATGGCGTAGGCCAGTGCTGCGTCGGCCGATTCCCAGCGGTGGCCGCAGGCGAGGCCTTCGTCGCGCAGCACTTCGCGCGGTACGCCCGCCTCACCATGCACACGCTGCACGATCATGGTCGCGGTGTAGCCGTCGCCCTTGGGTGCTTCGAGGGCGCCAGCGAAGATGCGGTAGTCGCCGATTTCACGTTCATCGAATCGCATGCTTGTCGCTCCGGCTGGCACCTTGCCCGCCCATGCGACGAATGATCGGCGCCACCCAGGCCTTGCGCCATCCACCACAAGGGGGAAGCCTGACCAAGGTCACTTTCCGTATGGCTTCGGCGCCACGACACCGAACGCGCTTCACCCTGTCGCCCGAAGTAGTGAGAGGACTGGCCTTCGCTCATGCCCACGTGCTGGCTCAACTCGGCCATCGAGAAAGTTTCGGTCGCGTGCTCGGTGATGTGATCGTCGATCGCACAGCTGCAAGGAGAAGACAGGCGTATCCAGTTGCCGCTTCTGGTACTGGCAAGGCTGTTGCTGATACGCGGCAACGCGCCGGGCTCCGCACTGACGCGGGCCCGCGCCCTCACCCGGCCAGGAAACGGTCGAGCGCGAACTTGCCGGCAGCGGCCGAGACGGTGCTCACCACGACGCCCCAGGCCATGTCGATCAACGACACGCCGATGGGCCAGCCCTTGAGCGTGGCGAGGTTGGTCAGGTCGTAGGTGGCATAAGCGAAGAAGCCGAACAGCGCTGCGGACAAAAGTGTCTTGCCCCAGGCATCACCGGGCGCATGCGCCGCCACCGCGAACACCACCAGGCCGATGGCATAGAGCAGGTAGAACAACACCGCCACGCCGATCTTCGGCGCCTCGCCCATCAGGTGGCCGATGCCCTGCTGGTAGATCGGCTTGGCGATCAGGCCGAGCCAGAGAAGGTCGAGCGCGACCATCACGACGAGCGTGGCGACATAAGCAACGAGGTACTTGGTCATGGGCCGATGCGATGCGGGAGGTAGAGGAGCAGCGCCTCAGTATGGCCGGGCCGTGGCTCAACGCAAGGCCGTGACACGCCAGACCACGTTGCCGACGTCGTCTGCGACCAGCAAGGCGCCTTGCCTGTCGATCGCCACACCCACCGGCCTGCCGTAAGCCGCGCCTTCCTCGCTGAGAAAACCCGTCAGCACGTCGATCGGCGCACCGGCCGGCTTGCCGGCCTCGAAAGGAACGAAGATGACCTTGTAGCCGCTGTGCGGCCGCCGGTTCCACGAGCCGTGCTGGCCGATGAACATGCCGCTGACGAAAGGCGCCGGCAGCGTGGCGCCAAGCGACGAAGCCAGGCCGAGCGAAGCGGTGTGCGGGCCGAGCGCGTAGTCGGGCGCGATCGCCTTGGCCACCATCTCGGGCTGCGCCGGCTTCACCCGCTCGTCGACATGCTGGCCGTAATAGCTGAACGGCCAGCCGTAGAAGGCGCCGTCGCGCACCGAGGTCATGTAGTCGGGTACGAGGTCGCTGCCGATCTCGTCTCGTTCGTTCACGACCGTCCAGAGCGCCGCACTCCCAGGCTCCCAGGCCATGCCGTTCGGGTTGCGCAGGCCCGACGCGAAGATGCGGTGCGCGCCGTTCTGCACGTCGACTTCCCAGATCGCGGCGCGCTCGGCCTCGGCCTCGAGCCCGCGCTCGCCGACGTTGCTGTTGGAACCCACGCTGACGTAGAGCTTGCTGCCGTCGGCACTGGCAATGAGGTTCTTGGTCCAGTGGTGGTTGATCGGGCCGGCCGGCAATTCGAGCACCTTCAGGCCGGGTGCCTTGATGCGCAGTTCGCCCTCGGCATACGGAAACTTCAGCACCGCGTCGGAGTCGGCCACATAAAGGTCATTGCCGATCAGCGCCATGCCGAAGGGTGAGTTCAGGCCTTCGAGCAGCACCGATTTCAAGTCGGCCACGCCGTCGCCGTCGGTATCGCGCAGCAGCGTGATGCGGTTGGCGCTGGGCGTGCCGGCACCAGCACGTTTCATCACAAGGCCCATGACCCAACCCTTGAAGCCCTTGGCGTCTTCAGGCTTGGGCGGCGCATTGGTTTCGGCCACGAGCACATCGCCGTTGGGCAACACGAGCAGCCAGCGCGGGTGGTCCAGGCCGCTGGCGAACGCCTTGACCTGCGTGCCCGCCGCCGTCGTCGGTGTGGCGCCGGGCGCCCAGCCCTTGGCTTTGGCGATGTTGACGGTCGGGATCAACGAGGGCGCGGGCGCCGGCAGCGTCGGCTGCGGCCCCGTACCGGCTGACACCGGCAGCGTGGCCACCTCGCCGCACGCAGCGAGCACGGCCAGCATCACGCCGGCAATGCCGGCGCGGTAGAGCCAGCGCATCGTGTGAAATCGATGCTTCAAATTCGCCCCATCACCAGCAAGATGATCAGCACCACGACCACCAGGCCCAGGCCGCCGCTCGGGCCGTAACCCCAGCTCTTGCTGTGGCCCCAGCTCGGCAACGCGCCGATCAGCATCAGGATCAATACGATCAGCAGAATGGTTCCCAGTGTCATGGTGTTCTCCTCGTTGTTGTGGAAAGGAAGGGGCTCAGTTTGCCGGTGCCGAAGCCGCCGGCACCACGATCACTGTGGTGCCCGCGCCGGTCTTGCCCGTCGCGCCCGTGTCGCCAGTCGCACCGGTGTAGCCGGTGCTGCCAGTGGCACCAGTGTTGCCCATCGACCCGGTGGAGCCCGTCGAACCGGTCGCGCCGGTCGGGCCAGCCGGCCCGGGCACGGCGACAGGCACCGGAACGTTGACCACCGTCGGCTTGTCGCAGGCGGTGATGGCGAAGGCTGCGAACAGCGCAGAAATCAGAAGAGTCTTGTTCATGTGTTTTCCTTGAAAGGTTGTGTTGGTCGGTCAATGCGCCGACAGATCAGTGAGGGTGGCGTGATCGCCCATGCCCAACGGTTTACCGGCGACGACCGACGCCGCCATCGCGAACATCCGCACCATCTTGCTGCTGGGTGCGTCCCAGTACTCGGCGGTGTGCGGAACGAACTTCAGCAGCGCCAGATTGCGGGAATCGGGGCCTTCGGGAAACCAGGGCCTGGCCATCGGCGTCCACAGCTGTTGAATCTGCCCGCGATCGGAACGGATCTCGCCGCGGCCCGACAGAGACACATAAGTGCCGCGTGCCGCGTCGACAAAGCTCAGGTTGACGACACGAAGATATTCGACCCGCGAAGAACGCAGGTCGACGAAGAACCAGACCGCACCAGCAGCATCGACTTGTAGCGCCGCCATCGGCCGGCTGACGAGGGCCCCGTCGGCGTCGAGGTTGCTCAGCATCGCAATCGGGATCGGCTCGATGAGCTTGCACAGCTCGGCCATCTCGGCGCTGGTTTGGGTTTCGATCTTCATGGCGTTTCCTGTGTAGAGCCCCCGGTGCACAACGCGCAGCGGGGGCTCAGGCTTCGGCGCGTAGCAGCTCAGACCTTGTCTTTGGCCCGGGGCTCGAACCACTTGTCGGTGGCGCTGCGTTCCCACTCGGCCACATGGCGTTCGGCTTCGTCCTTCGCGTAGCCATAACGCTCCTGCAGCTTGCAGGCGAGCTGGTCACGGCGGCCGGCGACGACATCGAAGTCGTCGTCGGTCAGCTTGCCCCAATGCTCTTTCACGTTGCCCTTGAGTTGTTTCCAGTTGCCTTCGATGCGGTCCCAGTTCATGTACAGCTCCTTGCGCAAAAGCGCGTTGGTTGGATGGCTCGTGGTGTCTGCGGGCTTTCGGCCGCCAACACCACGAGTTCGGGAAGCTCCCGTGAAACGAACTCTAGGAAGTTCGGATGCGCCGGCCTATCGGCGCCCGGGCCGCGGGCTTGTAGGAAGAGCGGCCATGGATCGCCCGGCGCCTCGCGGCGACTGGCGTGTGAGTACGCGGAAACGAATCGGCACGCGCTTCAAGCACCGACAAGATGAAAACGCGCATGCCGGATTTCCTTTGAAAGTCGACGCGCATCAAGAGCTTTTGGTTCCTGACGCGCGCGCCGGAACACCCGAAGACCCTCTCGAGCATCGGCGTGCAGCAGTCCTAGCGCGACTACCGCCCGACCGAGATCGTGAGAAGGCCGGTGTTCTGGGTGATGTACGCGATGCGAAAAGGCCGCCGATGCGGCTTTTTTTGACCCGGCGACGCCTCGGGATACGGGGCAACCCCGATACAGCATTTCCAAAAACTTGACCGGGGTCAAGTCAGAATGCGCGCTGCAAGTCGCAGCATCGACTCACCGGAATCCGCAAGGCATTCCGATTGAACGTGCACCTTAGACACACTGGAGACAGCATGACCCGAGCCCTCTTTTCGACATCACGCACGCGCCTCGCGAGCGCATGCGCCGCCGCCCTGGCCGCACTAGCTTTCGCCGCGCCGGCCTTCGCCTGGGAGCCGACCAAGCCGGTCGAATTCGTCGTGCCGGCCGGCACCGGCGGTGGCGCCGACCAGATGGCGCGCCTGGTGCAAGGCATCGTCATCAAGCACAAGCTGATGAAAGAGCCGCTCATCGTCGTCAACAAGTCGGGCGGTGCCGGCGCCGAGGGCTTCCTCTCGGTGAAAGAAGCGAAGGGCGACCCGCACAAGATCATCATCACGCTGTCGAACCTGTTCACCACGCCGCTGGCCACCGGCGTGCCGTTCAACTGGAAGGACATGACGCCGGTGGCGATGCTGGCGCTCGACCAGTTCGTGCTGTGGGTCAACGCCGACACGCCGTACAAGAGCGCCAAGGAGTACCTGGCCGCCGTGAAGGCCGCCGGCCCCAACAAGTTCAAGATGGCCGGCACCGGCTCGAAGCAGGAAGACCAGATCCTGACCGTGGGCCTTGAAAAGGCCACCGGCACGAAGTTCATCTACATCCCGTTCAAGGGCGGCGGTGACGTGGCGGTGCAACTGGTCGGCAAGCATGTCGACTCCACCGTCAACAACCCGATCGAGGCCGTGGCGCAGTGGCGCGCCGGCTCGTTGCGCGCGCTGTGCGTGTTCGATGAAGAGCGCATGCCGTTCAAGACCAAGGTCACCGACACGATGTCGTGGAACGACATCCCGACCTGCAAGGAGGCTGGCGTGCCGACCGACTACACGATGTTGCGTGGCATCTTCATGGCCCCCGGCGTCACGCCCGACCAGCTCGCGTTCTACGTCGAGCTGCTGAAGAAGGTGCGCGCCACGCCAGACTGGGCCGAATACCTCGAGAAAGGCGCGTTCAACCCGACCTTCATGAGCGGCGCGCCGTTCACGAAGTGGCTCGAAGGTGCCGAGGCCACGCACCGCACGCTGATGACCGAAGCCGGGTTCCTGGCTCCGAAGTAAATCCACGCGTCAAGCGCGTGGCACCGTCCCCCTCGCGGGACGGTGGGCGGAGCACCGCCCGACCGATTCACCACTACAAACTGGGGGCTCCATGGAGCACGAGGAACAAGCCGGCGAAACAAACCGCTCGGGTGTGGCCACGAACAAGATCGAGGCCGCAGTCGCGTTGATCCTGCTGGTCGTCGGCATCGTGGTCGTGGTCGAGAGCCGGCGCCTCGGCGCCGGCTGGACCAGCGACGGGCCGGGCTCCGGCTACTTCCCGTTCATCATCGGCGTGATCACCGTCGTGGCGAGCCTGGGCATGATGTACGAAGCCCTGCTCGGCAAGAAGAAGAACACCGAGGTGTTTGTCGACGCCGAGCAGCTCAGGCGCGTGGCGTCAGTCTTCCTGCCTGCGCTGGTCTACGTGTTCGCGGTGGTCTTTCTCGGCCTCTACGTGGCCTCGGCGGTCTACATCGCGCTGTTCATGGTAATCCTGGGCAAGTACTCGTGGTTCAAGAGCGTGATCATCGGGCTCGCCGTCAACACCCTCTTCTTCTTCATGTTCGAAGTCTGGTTCAAGGTGCCGCTGTTCAAGGGCTCGCTCGACCCGTTGGCCTTCCTTGGCTACTAGACCTTCCCGAGCAACAACAACATGGATGAAATCGGCTCTCTGCTGCACGGCTTCGCGGTGATCCTGACACCGATGAACATCGGTCTGATGTTCGTCGGGATCATTCTCGGCGTGCTGATCGGCGTCTTGCCCGGCCTGGGCGGCGCCAACGGCGTGGCGATCCTGCTGCCGCTCACCTTCACGATGTCGCCCACCTCGGCGATCATCATGCTGTCTTGCATCTACTGGGGTGCACTGTTCGGCGGCGCGATCACCTCGATCCTTTTCAATATTCCGGGTGAACCGTGGTCGGTGGCGACCACTTTCGACGGTTACCCGATGGCGCAGAAGGGCGACGCCGGTGCCGCACTCACTACCGCGTTCACCTCGTCGTTCATCGGCGCGTTCGTGGCGGTGGTGATGATCACTTTCCTGGCGCCACTGGTCGCGAAGTTCGCGCTCAAGTTCGGTTCGCCGGAATTCTTCGCGGTGTACCTGCTGACCTTCTGCAGCTTCGTCGGAATGGGCAAGGGCTCGCCGTACAAGATCCTGTTGTCGATGGCGCTCGGCTTCGCGCTGGCCGCCGTCGGCATGGACACCGTGACCGGCCAACTTCGCCTGACCTTCGGCCAGCCGGAGCTGATGCGCGGATTCGACTTCCTGATCGCGGTGATCGGCCTGTTCGGCATCGGCGAGATTCTGCTGTCGATGGAAGAAGGCCTGAACTTCCAGGGCAAGAGCGCGAAGATCGACCCGAAGGTGGTGTGGCAGACATGGAAACGGCTGCCGAAGTACTGGGTCACCTCGCTGCGCAGCGCGCTGATCGGCATCTGGATGGGCATCACCCCGGGCGGCGCCACGCCGGCCTCGTTCATGAGCTACGGCCTGGCCAAGAAGATGTCGAAGAACGGCAAGAAGTTCGGCACCGGCGAGATCGAGGGCGTGATCGCCCCCGAGACCGCGGCGCACGCCGCCGGCACCAGCGCGCTGCTGCCGATGCTGGCCCTCGGCATCCCGGGTTCGCCCACCGCTGCCGTGTTGCTCGGCGGCCTGCTGATCTGGGGCCTGCAGCCCGGCCCGCTGCTCTTCGTCGAGCAGAAAGACTTCGTCTGGGGCCTGATCGCCAGCATGTACCTCGGCAATGTGGTCGGCCTGATCGTCGTGCTCAGCACCGTGCCGCTGTTCGCATCGATCCTGCGCATTCCGTTCTCGATCATCGCGCCGGTGATCATCGTGATCTGCGCGATCGGTGCCTACACCGTGCACAACGCGATGCTCGACATCTGGTTCATGATGGGCTTCGGCGTGGTCGGCTACGTGTTCAAGAAGCTCGACATCCCGCTCGCCCCGCTGGTGCTTGCGCTCGTGCTCGGCGACAAGGCCGAAGACTCGTTCCGCCAGGCCATGCTGGTCTCGCAGGGCGAGGTGAGCATCATGTGGTCCAACCCGCTGGTCGGCACCATCACCACGCTGGCGCTCACGCTGCTGTTCTGGCCGTTGATCTCGAAGGTGATCGCGCTGGCCAGGCCCGCCAAGCCCGACGAGTTCGCGGCCGAGCGGCCGGTGGACTGAAGCCGACGCCGACCCCAGGGCCGCGCCGTGTGCTCAGATCTTGCCGCTCTTCCTCAGCCGGCTCAGCGTTTCGGCCGAGAGGTTGAGGTAGGACGCGAGTTCCTTGCTCGGAATGCGTTCAACGAGTTCGGGGTGCTTGCGCAGGAAACGGTGCACGCGGCCCGGTGCGTCGAGCAGGTGCAGCGTGATCGTGTGCGCCATGATTTCGCTCATCAGTTGCATCACCGAGTACTCGAACAGTTCCTTGGTGGGCGCGTGGCGCTCCAGGAATTCGATCCAGACCTGCAGCGGCAGGCTCGCCACCCGGGCCTTGGTGACGCAGACGATGCCGTAGGGCGTGGGCGTGCCCAGGCGCATGGCGGCGTAGCTGGTTTCCATGTCGGTTTCGTCGGCGAAGCGCAGGATCATCTCCTTGCCTTCGGGGTTGGCGACCACCCGCTTGAGGATGCCGTCGAGGACGAAGTACTGCTCCATCTCGCGCACGCCCTGGTGCAGCAGGAAATCGCCCTTGTTGCCGTCGACGACGATGAGGTGCGGTTCGAGTTCGGCGCGATCGTCTTCGCTCAAGCCCCGCAACACCACGTTCTGCCTGAGTTGCAGGCGAATGACGTTCCTTTCGGGGTGCTGGGCGAGCAGTGTCATGGCCGACGCGCGGGTCCAATTTTCGAAAGTTGACCGCGGTCAAGGGGTGGAACAAGGATCGATTCCTATGATACCGCGACGGTGCAGGACCACGAGTGACGCGGGACCTTTGTACGAGTAAAACGGAGAGACATCTCAACATGGCAAACGACACACAAACATCACAAATGACCGATGGCTTCCATCTGGTCATCGATGCGCTGAAGCTCAACGACATCGACACCATCTTCGGCCTGCCCGGCATTCCGGTGACCGACCTCTGCCGCATGGCGCAAGCCGAAGGCATGCGTGTCATTTCCTTCCGCCACGAGCAGCATGCCGGCAACGCCGCCGCCGCCGCCGGCTTCCTGACGCAAAAGCCCGGCATCTGCCTCACGGTCTCGGCGCCCGGCTTCCTGAACGGCCTGACGGCCTTGTCGAACGCCACCGTCAACTGCTTCCCGATGATCCTGATCAGCGGCTCGAGCGAGCGCGAGATCGTCGACCTGCAGCAGGGCGACTACGAAGAGATGGACCAGCTCGCGATCGCCAAGCCGCTGTGCAAGGCGGCCTACCGCGTCTTGCACGCACAAGACATCGGCATCGGCATCGCGCGTGCGATCCGCGCCGCCGTGTCGGGCCGCCCGGGTGGTGTCTACCTCGACCTGCCGGCCAAGCTGTTCGCGCAGACCATGAACGCCGTGGCCGGCCGCGCTTCGCTGGTGAAGGTGGTCGACCCGGCACCGCGCCAGATCCCGGCGCCCGATGCAGTGCAACGCGCGCTCGACCTGCTCAAGGGTGCGAAGCGCCCGCTGATCATGCTCGGCAAGGGCGCGGCGTATGCGCAGGCCGATGCCGACATCCGCGCGCTGGTCGAGAAGACCGGCATTCCTTACCTGCCGATGTCGATGGCCAAGGGCCTGCTGCCCGACACGCACGTGCAGTCGGCCGCGGCCGCGCGCTCCTACGTGCTGGCCGAGGCCGACGTGGTGCTGCTGATCGGCGCGCGCCTGAACTGGTTGCTGTCGCACGGCAAGGGCAAGACCTGGGGTGCAGACAAGGGCGCGAAGAAATTCATCCAGATCGACATCGCACCGACCGAGATCGACAGCAACGTCGCGATTGCCGCGCCGGTGATCGGTGACATCGGTTCCTGCGTGGCCGCACTGCTGGGTGGCATCGACGCCAAGTGGGCCAAGCCGCCCGCCGAATGGACCGGCGCAATCGCCGAACGCAAGGACAAGAACCTGTCGAAGATGGCCGAGACGCTCGCCGCGCGCCCGTCGCCGATGAGCTTCCAGAGCGCGCTCAGCGTGCTGCGCGACCAGGTGAAAGCCCGGCCCGATGCGATCGTCGTCAACGAAGGCGCGAACACGCTCGACTTCGCGCGCAGCATCGTCGACATGTACGAGCCGCGCAAGCGCCTCGACGTGGGCACCTGGGGCATCATGGGCATCGGCATGGGCTTCGCCGTCGCCGCCGCGGTCGTCACCGGCAAGCCGGTGATCGCGATCGAAGGCGACAGCGCCTTCGGCTTCAGCGGCATGGAAGTCGAAACGATCTGCCGCTACAACCTGCCCATCTGCGTGGTCGTGTTCAACAACAACGGCGTCTACCGCGGCACTGACGTGAACCCGTCAGGCACGGCCGACGTGGCGCCCACCGTGTTCGTGAAGAACGCGCGCTACGACAAGCTGATGGAAGCCTTCGGCGGCGTCGGCGTCAACGCCACCACGACCGACGAACTGGCCAAGGCCCTGAGCGAAGCCGTGGCGTCGGGCCGGCCGACGCTGATCAATGCCGTCATCAACGAAGCCGCCGGCACCGAAAGTGGCCGCATCGGCAACCTGAACCCGCAAAGCGCCGTCAAGAAATAAAGCAGCGCAGAATTTCCCCGCCAACTTAGGAGCACTCATATGAGCACCAAAGCACTAGACGACATCAAGATCATCGACTTCACGCACGTGCAAGCCGGCCCGGCCTGCACCCAAATGCTCGCCTGGTTCGGCGCCGACGTGATCAAGGTCGAGCGCCCCGGTTCGGGCGACGTGACACGCAGCCAGCTGCGCGACATCCCGAATGTCGACGCGCTGTACTTCACCCAGCTCAACAGCAACAAGCGCTCGCTCACGCTCGACACGAAAACGCGCGAAGGCAAGGAAATTCTCGAGAAGCTGATCAAGGTTTCCGACGTGATGGTCGAGAACTTCGGCCCCGGCGCGCTCGACCGCATGGGCTTCACCTGGGAGCGCATTCTCGAACTGAACCCGAAGATGATCCTGGCTTCGGTCAAAGGCTTCTCTGACGGCCACCACTACGAAGACCTGAAGGTCTACGAAAACGTGGCGCAGTGCGCCGGCGGTGCCGCCTCGACCACCGGCTTCTGGGACGGCCCGCCGACCGTGAGCGCCGCGGCTCTCGGCGACAGCAACACCGGCATGCACCTGGCCATCGGCATCCTGACCGCGCTGCGCCAGCGCGACAAGACCGGCCGCGGCCAGAAGGTCGCCTGCTCGATGCAAGACGCGGTGCTGAACCTGTGCCGCGTGAAGCTGCGCGACCAGTTGCGCCTGGACCGCCTCGGTTACCTGGAAGAGTACCCCCAGTACCCGCACGGCAAGTTCACCGACGTGGTGCCGCGTGGTGGCAACGCCGGCGGCGGCGGCCAGCCGGGCTGGGTGCTGAAGTGCAAGGGCTGGGAAACCGACCCGAACGCCTACATCTACTTCACGATCCAGGGCCAGGCCTGGGCGCCGATCTGCGACGCCATCGGCAAGCCCGAATGGAAGACCGACCCGCTCTACATGACGCCCAAGGCACGCCAGCCGCACATCATGGACATCTTCGGCACGATCGAAGAGTGGCTGAAGGACAAGACCAAGTTCGAAGCGGTCGATATCCTGCGCAAGTTCGACATCCCCTGCTCGCCGGTGATGTCGATGAAGGAGCTCTCGGTCGACCCGTCGCTGCGCGCCAGCGGCACGATCGCCGAAGTCCAGCACAAGGAACGCGGTTCGTACCTGACGGTTGGCAGCCCGATCAAGTTCTCTGACATGAAGGTCGAGATCACCGGCTCGCCGCTGTTGGGCGAGCACACCGACGAAGTGCTGGCCGAACTCGGCTACAGCATGGACAAGATCGCCACCCTGCACGCCGCCAAGGCCGTCTGACCCGAGGCCGCCCGTGCGATCGACTGTCGACCTTTCTCAACTCGTCGATGGCGCGGGCGACGCGATCATGGTCTGCGATGCCGCAGGCGCGATCACGCTGTGGAACAAGGCGGCCGAGCGCATCTTCGGGTTCACCGAAGCCGACGCACTCGGCCAGTCGCTCGACATGATCATCCCCACCCGCCAGCGCGACCGGCACTGGGAGGGTTACCACAAGACGATGGAAACAGCCGTCACCAAGTACGGAGCCGACGTGCTGCGCGTGCCGGCGCTGCACAAAGACGGTCACACCATCTCGATTGCCTTCACCGTTTCGATGCTTTTTTCCGAAGATCACAAGGTCACGGGCATTGCCGCTATCGTTCGCGACGAGACCGCCCGCTTCACCGAAGAACGCAAGCTGCGTGCTCGGCTGGTAGAAGCGGAGGCCAAGACCCAAGGAGAAAAGTGATGAGCAAGGCACTCGACGGCGTAAGAATTCTCGATTTCACCCATGTGCAGTCGGGCCCCACCTGCACCCAGCTGCTGGCCTGGTTCGGGGCCGACGTGATCAAGGTGGAGCGTGCCGGCGAGGGCGACGCCACGCGCGGCCAGCTGCGTGACATTCCCGGTGTGGACAGCCTCTATTTCACGATGCTGAACCACAACAAGCGCTCGATCACGCTCGACACCAAGAAGCCCAAGGGCAAGGAAGTGCTCGACACGCTGATCAAGACCTGCGACGTGCTGGTCGAGAACTTCGCCCCCGGCGCGCTCGACCGCATGGGCATCACCTGGGACCACATCCAGAAGCTCAACCCGCGCATGATCGTGGCCTCGGTCAAGGGTTTCGGCCCGGGCAAGTACGAGGACTACAAGGTCTACGAAAACGTCGCCCAGTGCGCCGGCGGCGCGGCCTCCACCACCGGCTTCGACGACGGCCCGCCGGTCGTCACCGGCGCGCAGATCGGCGACAGCGGCACCGGCCTGCACCTGGCGCTGGGCATCGTGGCGGCGCTCTACCAGCGCAACACCACCGGCCGCGGCCAGAAGGTGCTGGCACCGATGCAAGACGCGGTATTGAACCTGTGCCGCGTGAAGCTTCGCGACCAGCAGCGCCTGGAACGCACCGGCACGCTGCATGAATTCCCGCAGTACCCCGACGGCAAGTTCGGCGACGCCGTGCCGCGCGCCGGCAACGCGTCGGGTGGTGGCCAGCCGGGTTCGGTATTGAAGTGCAAGGGCTGGGAAACCGACCCGAACGCCTACATCTATTTCATCACCCAGGCGGCCGTGTGGCCGGCGGTGTGCAAGGTGATTGGCGAAGAAGGCTGGATCGACGACGAGGCCTTTGCCACGCCGGCCGCGCGCCTCTTGCACCTGAAGCCGATCTTCGCGCGCATCGAAAAGTGGACCATGAGCAAGACCAAGTTCGAGGCCATGGAGATCCTGAACCAGTACGACATTCCGTGCGGCCCGATCCTGTCGATGAAAGAGATCGCCGAAGATCCGTCGCTGCGCGAGACCGGCACGATCGTCGAAGTCGACCACCCGAAGCGCGGCAAGTACCTCACGGTCGGCAACCCGATCAAGATGTCTGACAGCGCGACGGAAGTCACCCGCTCGCCACTGCTCGGTGAGCACACCGAAGAAGTGCTGAGCCAGCTTGGCTACAGCGCCGACGACCTGGCACAGCTGCGCGCCGAGCGCGTCATCTGAGCCTGAAATGAGGCGTGCCCTGCGCACGCATCCACCGCGAGCCCCAACAGAATGAACAGCCAAGTCATCCCCCTCGCGGTCTTGAAGGTCGAAGTCTCGAAGCAACGCAAGCGCCAGGCCCCGAAGGGCCGGCGCGTCGACGCGGGGGCGCTCGAAGACGTGCAGCGCCTGCTCGGCAACGAGTCGCGCCAGCGTGACCTGCTG
The DNA here is from genome assembly GCA_039930465.1 of Burkholderiales bacterium. Taxonomy (GTDB): domain Bacteria; phylum Pseudomonadota; class Gammaproteobacteria; order Burkholderiales; family Burkholderiaceae_C; genus LMDS01. The sequence goes on along the minus strand of JBDTTU010000032.1, from coordinate 28,231 downwards.
ATCGAACACCTGCACAAGATTCAGGACAGCTTCGGGCATCTGTCGTCGGCCCACCTCGCGGCGCTGGCGCACGAGATGCTTTTGTCGCAGACCGAGGTCTATGAAGTGGCCAGCTTCTATCACCACTTCGACATCGTCAAAGAAGGCGAAACGGCACCGCCCGCTTTGACCGTTAGAGTCTGCGACGGCCTGTCGTGCGAGATGGCCGGCGCTCGCGACCTGCTGGCGCGCCTGCCCCAGTTGCTGGGCAAGGAAATGCGCGTGATCGCAGCCCCCTGCATCGGCCGCTGCGAGCAGGCGCCGGCGGTGGCCGTGGGGCAAACCGCTGTGCCGCACGCGAGCTGCGAGAAGGTGGCGGCGCAGGTCGCTGCCACGCCGAAGCGTGATCTGCCCGAAGGTCACATCGACCACGCCGCCTACCTGGCGAGCGGTGGCTATGCGTTGCTCAAAGCCTGCGACGCGGGCCAGCATGAAGTCGAATCGATCATCACCACGCTCGAACATTCCGGCCTGCGTGGCCTGGGCGGCGCAGGTTTCCCGACGGGGCGCAAGTGGCGCATCGTGCGGGCCGAGGCCGCACCACGCCTGATGGCCGTGAACATCGACGAAGGCGAGCCCGGCACCTTCAAGGACCGCGTGCTGCTCGAAACCGACCCGCACCGCTTTCTCGAAGGCATGTTGATCGCGGCCTGGGCCGTGGGCATCCAGCGCATCTACGTCTACCTGCGCGACGAATACCACGTCTGCCGTGCGCTGCTCGAAACCGAGCTCGAGAAACTGCGCGCGCACCCACCGATCGCTTCCATGCCCGAGATCATTCTTCGGCGCGGCGCTGGCGCCTACATCTGCGGCGAAGAGTCGGCGATGATCGAATCGATCGAAGGCAAACGTGGCATGCCGCGCCTGCGCCCGCCCTACGTGGCACAGGTCGGCCTGTTCGGCCGCCCGACGCTGGAGCACAACTTCGAAACGCTGTACTGGGTGCGCGAGCTGGTCGAAAAAGGTGGCGAGTGGTTCGCCTCGCACGGCCGCCACGGCCGCAAGGGGCTGCGCTCGTTCTCGGTCTCGGGCCGCGTGAAGAACCCCGGCGTGAAGCTCGCGCCGGCCGGCATCACGATCCAGGAACTGATCGACGAACACTGTGGCGGCATGCAGGCCGGACACAGCTTCTACGCCTATCTGCCGGGTGGCGCGTCGGGCGGCATTCTGCCAGCGACGATGAACACGATTCCGCTCGACTTCGATACGCTGCAACCCTATGGCTGTTTCATCGGCTCGGCCGCAGTCATCGTTCTGTCGGACCATGACACGGCGAGCGACGCAGCGCGCAACATGATGCGTTTCTTCAAGCACGAGAGCTGCGGCCAGTGCACACCCTGCCGCAACGGCACGGCCAAGGCTTCCGCGCTGATCGAACAGAAAAGCTGGGACGTGGACCTGCTCGCCGACCTCTCGGCCGTGATGCGCGACGCCTCGATCTGCGGGTTGGGCCAGGCCGCGCCGAACCCGATCGACTGCGTCTTGAAGTACTTTCCGCAAGAGCTGGTTTGATCCATCAGGCACCGACATGAACGCGATCACCAAACACGAAGCCCTTCACCTCGAAGCGCCGCTCGTCGAGTTCCAGCTCAACGGCCGCGACGTGCAGGGACGCGCCAGCGAAACCCTCATCGAGATCGCGAAGCGCGAGGGCATAGCGATCCCGCACCTTTGCTACAAGGCCGGCATGGAAGCGGTGGGCAACTGCCGCTCCTGCATGGTCGAGATCGCCGGTGAACGGGTGCTGGCGCCCTCGTGCTGCCGCGCGCCGACGGCGGGCATGAAGGTCACGACCGACAGCGAGCGCGCCTTGAAGTCTCAGAAGCTCGTGCTCGAACTGCTGCTCTCCGACATGCCCGAGACGGCCTACACGCGCCACAACGAAGTCGACGAGTGGGCCCGCAAGCTCGGCGTGGGCAAGCCGCGTTTCGAAGCCCGCGAGAAGGTCGCGCAAGACCTGTCGCACCCGGCCATCGCGGTCAACCTCGACGCCTGCATCCAGTGCACCCGATGCCTGCGCGCCTGCCGCGACGAACAGGTCAACGACGTGATCGGCCTGGCCTTCCGCGGCGACCACGCGAAGATCGTGTTCGACATGGACGACCCGATGGGCGCGTCGACCTGCGTGGCCTGCGGCGAGTGTGTGCAGGCCTGCCCGACCGGCGCCTTGATGCCGGCGCGCGAGGTGGCGCTGGCCGTGCCCGACAAACAAGTCGAATCGGTGTGCCCGTACTGCGGCGTCGGCTGCCAGCTCACCTACAACGTGAAGGACGACAAGATCATCTTCGTCGAAGGCCGCAACGGCCCCGCGAACCAGGAGCGGCTGTGCGTGAAGGGCCGCTACGGCTTCGACTACGCGCACCACCCGCACCGCCTCACGGTGCCGCTGATCCGGCGCGAAGGCGTGCCGAAGAACGGTGACTTCGTGATGGACCCCGACCACGTGATGGACGTGTTCCGCGAAGCCACCTGGGAAGAAGCGCTGGAGCTTGCCGGCGGCAAGCTGGCGCAGATTCGCGACGCCCACGGTGGCAAGTCGCTCGCCGGTTTCGGCTCGGCCAAGGGCAGCAACGAAGAGGCTTACCTGTTCCAGAAGCTGGTGCGCACCGGCTTCGGCAGCAACAACGTCGACCACTGCACACGCCTGTGCCACGCGTCTTCGGTGGTGGCCCTGCTCGAAGGCATCGGCTCGGGTGCGGTGTCGAACCCTGTGATGGACGTGACCAAGGCCGAGGTCGTGCTGCTGATCGGCGCGAACCCGACGGTGAACCACCCGGTGGCCGCCACGTGGATCAAGAACGCGGTGAAGAACGGCACCAAGCTGATCGTCTGCGACCCGCGCCGCTCCGACCTGGCGCGTGTGGCGCACCGCTTCGTGCAGTTCAAGCCCGACACCGATGTGGCGCTGCTCAACGCGATGATGAACGTGATCGTGACCGAAGGTCTGGTCAACGAAGCGTTCATCAACAGCCGCACGATCGGCTTCGACGAGCTGCGCAAGAACGTCGAGGGCTACAGCCCCGAAGCGATGGCACCGATCTGCGGCATCGACGCCGACACGATCCGCGACGTGGCGCGCTTGTTCGCCACCTCGAAGGCCTCGATGATCCTGTGGGGCATGGGCGTGTCGCAGCACGTGCACGGCACCGACAACGCACGCTGCCTGATCGCGCTCTCGCTGATGACCGGACAGATCGGCCGGCCCGGCACCGGCTTGCACCCACTGCGCGGCCAGAACAACGTGCAAGGCGCCTCAGACGCGGGTTTGATCCCGATGATGCTGCCCGACTACCAGCACGTCTCTCAGCCGGCGGTGCGTGCGAGTTTCGAGCAGGCCTGGAAGCTGCCTGCGGGCACGCTCGACGCCGAGCCCGGCCTCACGGTCGTGGAGGTCATGCACGCCATCAAGGCGGGCGGCATTCGTGGCATGTACGTGATGGGCGAGAACCCGGCCATGTCGGACCCCGACGCCAACCACGCGCGCGAAGCGCTTGCCGCGCTCGAACACCTGGTGGTGCAAGACATTTTCCTCACCGAGACCGCCTACCTCGCCGACGTGGTGCTGCCGGCGAGCGCCTTCCCCGAGAAGAACGGCAGCTTCACGAACACCGACCGGCTGGTGCAGATGGGCCGCCAGGCCATCAACCCGCCAGGCGATGCGCGCCAAGACCTGTGGATCATCCAGCAGATCGCAAAGCGCCTCGGGCTCGACTGGCAGTACGGCCACGTCTCCGAAGTGTTCGACGAGATGCGCCACACCATGCCCAGCATCGGCGGCATCACCTGGGAACGGCTCGAGCGCGAACACGCCGTCACCTACCCGTGCCGCGTCGAGGGCGACCCGGGCGATCCGGTGGTCTTCACCGAAGACTTCCCGCGTGAAGGCGGCCGTGCGCGCTTCGTGCCGGCCGACATCATCCCGGCCAACGAACGGCCCGATGCCGAGTACCCGATGGTGCTGATCACCGGCCGCCAGCTCGAACACTGGCACACCGGCAGCATGACGCGGCGCGCCACCACGCTCGACACGCTCGAGCCCGATCCGGTCGCGCTGGTGCACCCGTTCGACCTGGCTGCGATGGGCGGCCAGCCGGGCGACGTGGTGACGATCGAATCGCGCCGCGGCGAAGTGGTGCTGTATGCGCGGGCTGACGACAGCTCGCCGCGCGGTGCCGTGTTCGTGCCCTTCTGCTACTACGAAGCGGCGATCAACCGGCTGACCAACGCGGCGCTCGACCCGTTCGCGAAGATCCCCGAATTCAAGTACTGCGCGGTCCGCGTAACGCTGGGCGGCGTGGCGCCGGCCCAGGGCAGCTATGGCGGCGGCATCGCGTTGCAGAACGTGATCGATGCCGCTGTGGTATGAACTCGCCGAATCATCACTCTTCGTGAATGCTTTTCATAAAATAGTTTAACTATCACTTATCGATCACCGAGCCTACATTTTGAACACGCCAACGCGATTTGCCCCGGGCGGGCAGCGCGGAAAACCCGTTCAAGGAGCAGCTCATGGTCAACGATTTCCCTTCCCAATACCGCTTCAATGAGGCCGAACGCAACGCCTACAACGCCGCCTTCCACGAGCTGGGCTTTCGCTGGCACTGGGATTCCGACACCTACAGCCAACTCATCCGCAGCGGCCTGAATGTCGAAGAACAACTTCGGCACTACCTCGAGACGCAACAAGCGCACTTGCTGAAGGCTTACGACAGCGCGTTCCTGGTCGGCGTGATCCAGGAGAAGCAGTCGGTCCACCGCAAGCGCGCCACGGCGTCGGCGGCCCGGCCCGGCCGGCATTTCGACTGGGCCCAGACCCTGGGCGGCGAACTCGGCGCCTGAAACCGGGTTGCGCGGCGGGTTCGCCGACAATCGATCGATCCCCGTCGTGAAACCACACCGAAGGGAGCATTCACCGAAAATTTGAACGCCGCGCCGGCCAACGTCGCGGGCGTTTGCGCAGCAGACAGAAAGAGCACGCCATGCAGAACCGATGGGTCCGCTACGAACACGCCGGCAAGATCGGTTTTGGCACGCTCGATGCCACGCAGGTGCATGAACACGCCGGCGACATGTTCGGCGAGTCGAAGGCCACCGGCGCCGTGCACTCGCTGAGCGACCTGCGCCTGCTCTCGCCGACCGCGCCGAGCAAGGTGATTGCGATGTGGAATAACTTCCACGCGCTCGCCGCCAAGCTCGATCTGGCCGACCCGCCCGAGCCGCTCTTTTTCCTGAAGTCGCCGAACTCCTTCGCCGCCCACGGCGACCCGATCCGCCCGCCGCGCTGCGCCGGCAAAGTCGTGTTCGAAGGCGAACTCGGCATCGTCATCGGCAAGACCTGCAGCGGCGTGGCCGAGGCCGACGCACTGGCCTACGTGTTCGGCTACACCTGCGCCAACGACGTGACGCTGGCCGACATCCTGAACCGCGACGCATCCTTCGCACAATGGACACGCGCCAAGGGCTTCGACAGCTTCTGCCCGATGGGCCCGGTGCTCGCCACCGGCATCGACCCCACCACCCTCACGGTCACGACCACGCTCAACGGCGAAGTCAGACAGAATTATCCCGTCAGCGACATGCGCTTTTCGGTTCAGAAGCTGGTCAGCCTGATCTCCCTCGACATGACGCTCTACCCCGGCGACGTGATCCTGTGCGGCACATCGGTCGGTGTCGGCTCGATGAAGCCCGGCAGCGTGGTCGAGGTGGAGATCGGCGGTATCGGCAAGCTCGTCAACCGCTTCGGCTGAGTCGCCGAAGCGAAGTCGCCTGTGAAACTGCGCAGCGCAGGCGACTCACACTCAGGCCTGCTCTGCGCAACTTCGCAGGCGCTTCGTTCCGGCCTGAGTTTCTCGCCAGCGCTTGCGCAAAAGATTCAACTACCGGAGTTCGACATGAAGATAGCAGTGATCGGCGCAGGCGCGATCGGCGGTTTGGTGGGCGCCAAGCTCGCCCTCGCCGGAGAAGACGTGACCTTCATCGTGCGGGGCGCCAACCTCGAGGCGATCCGCAACAACGGCATCACCCTGATCGCGACCGACGGCCAGCGCCAGAACACACGCAACGTGAAAGCCACCAACGACTACGCGCAGGCCGGGCCGCAAGACGTGGTGATCCTGGCGATGAAGGCGCACCAGGTCGAGGCCGTGGCGAACGACGTGCCCAAACTCTTCGGCCCCGAGACCGTTGTGGTGACGATGCAGAACGGCGTGCCTTACTGGTACTTCCATCAACACGGCGGCGCGCTCGCAGGAACAAGGGTCAAAAGCGTCGACCCGAGTGGCGTGGTCGGCAAGATGATCCCGGCCGAGCGCGTGCTCGGCTGCGTGGTCTATCCAGCCTCGGAACTGGTGGCGCCGGGTGTGGTGCAGCACATCGAAGGCGACCGTTTCCCGCTCGGCGAGCTCGACGGCTCGATCAGCGAGCGCGTCAACCGCGTCTCAGCGTGTTTCATCAACGCCGGCTTCAAGGCGCCGGTGCTCGACAACATCCGCTCCGAGATCTGGCTCAAGCTGTGGGGCAACCTCACCTTCAACCCGGTCAGCAGCTTGAGCCACGCCACGCTGGTCGACATCTGCCAGTTCCCGCTCACGCACGCGCTGGCCGCGGCGATGATGACCGAAGCGCAGACGGTCGCCAACAAGCTGGGCATCACCTTCCGCGTGTCGATCGACAAGCGCATCGCCGGCGCTGAAAAAGTCGGCAAGCACAAGACCTCGATGCTGCAGGACGTGGAAGCCGGCCGCGCGCCCGAGATCGACGCGCTGGTCGGCGCGGTGACCGAGCTGGCGCGCCTGACCGACACGCCCACGCCGCACATCGACACGGCCTACGCTCTCGTCAAGCTGCTGGCGCACACGATGGAGCAAGAGCGTGGCCAGGTACGCATGCAGCCGGTGAACTGAAGCCACCTCGCAGCGCGCGCCGGCTCGATGAAACACGCCACGCTGCGCCAGCTGAAGGTGTTCGAGTCGGTCGCGCGCAACCTGAGCTTTTCGCGCGCGGCCGAAGAGCTGCACCTCACGCAGCCGGCCGTTTCCACGCAGGTGAAGAAGCTCGAAGAGCACGCCGACAACGCGCTCTTCGAGCAGTTCGGCAAGAAGATCTACCTCACGCCGGCCGGCACCGAGCTGCTGCAGATCAGCCGCACGATCATCCAGCAGTTCGAAGCCGCCGAGATCGCGATGACGCAGTTCAAGGGCGTCTCGGGCGGCAAGCTCAACGTGGGCGTGATCAGCGCCGGCGACTACTTCTTCCCGCACCTGCTGGTCGAGTTCGCGAGCCGGCATCGCGGCGTGACGCTGAACTTCTCGGTGCACAACCGCGAAGGCCTGCTCACGCACATCAACGACAACCTGACCGATTTGGGCGTCATGGTGCGGCCGCCGACCGACATGGACACGGTGAACGAGCCGTTTGCACCGCACCCTTACGTGATCGTCGCCGCGCCCAACCACCCGATGGTCGGCAAGAGCGCGATCACCGTGGCCTCGCTGATGCGCCAGCCTTTCGTGGTGCGCGAGCGCGGTTCCGACACCTGGCACTCGATGGAAGAAGGTTTCGGCCGCGCGCTGGACGACATCAACATCACGATGGAGATCCGCAGCACCGAGACCATCAAGCAGGCAGTGATCGCCGGCATGGGCATCAGCTTTCTGTCGGCGCACACGATCAGCCAGGAGCTGCAGAACGGCCACCTGCGTGTGCTCGACGTGCGCGGCTTTCCTTTGATGCTGCACTGGTACGTGGTGCACCGGCGCAACAAGCGCCTGCCGCCCGTGGCGCAGGCCTTCAAGGACTTTCTGCTGAGCGAAGGTTCGGCGCTGATCTCGCGCATCGTGCCGTTCGAGGGGCTGCCTGCAGCGGCGTGAACGAGCCGACCGCGCCCTCCCACTCCGACCAGACCACGTCGATCGGCTTCAACTGCGCAACCGGGGGTGCTTTCAGCACCGTGCCCGCGCTGACGAACCCCGCCAGCCTCTCGCCCTCGTGTAGGCCCAGCGCCTGCGTCAGCCCTGTATCGGCGCAGCGGTCACCGCTGAGCACGATCGCGCCGAAGCCGAGTGCGTGAAAAGCATTCAGCATGTTGCCCAGCGCCGCACCGGCCGCGAGCCATTGTTCGTGCAGCGGCACCGTGACGCCCGTGCGCGGGCACACCACAAAGGCGAGCAGCGTCGGCGCGTTGAGCGCGTGTTCGCGCGCGCGGGCCAGGTCGTCGGTAGACACCAGCGGGTCACGCCGCCGCTTTTCTTCGGCGAAAAGTTGAGCGAGATTCTCGCGGTGCCGCCCGGGAATGTTGACGGCGCGCCAGGGCGTCAAAGCGCCATGGTCGGGTGCGCGCAAGGCTGCGCGGACGACGATCTCAAGCTGCTCTGACGAGGGGCCGGGGGTGCCGAGCCGCCTCGGTGATACCGAACGCCGAACGTGCAAGCCGAGCGGTGCCGGCGAGGGCATCGGGTGACCGGCTCCGCTCATGTCACCCGGGCCGGGCTTCGCCCTCCCCTCCTTCTTGACTTCGCTGCGCCGGTCACCCGACGCCCTCGCCAGCACTCACCAGTTGAGCGCGGTGCAGGCGGATCGCTTCGGCCACCATGCCGTTGAGTTCGGCTGTACCGGCTTCGTCGATGTGTGCGAGCAACGCGCGGCGCATGCGTGGTTCCCAGAACTTCCGAATGTGCTGCGCCACGCCTTCCAGCGCTTCGGCGCGGTCGGGCATCGCTTCGAAAAACGTTCCGATCTGGTTCGCCATGCGGATCAGTGAATCAGTGTTCATGCGCGGCCTCGATCACGGGGTCGAGCGCCAGGCGCTCGGGGTGGCAGTAGACGACCAGATCCTGCTGGCGCGCAAAGCCAACCAGCGTCATGCCGGCCTTCTGTGCCGTGGCCACCGCGAACGAGGTCGGCGCCGACACGGCTGCGAGCAGGGCCACGCCGGCCATCGCGGTCTTCTGCACCATCTCGAAACTGGCGCGGCTGGTCACGGCGATGAAACCACTCGACGCATCGACACCGTTGTTCGCGAGCGCACCGATCAGCTTGTCGAGCGCGTTGTGGCGGCCCACGTCTTCGCGCAGCCAGCGCACTTCACCATCGGCCGAACACCAGGCCGCCGCGTGCACCGCGCCGGTGGCCTGCTGCAGCGTTTGCAGCGAGCAGAACTGCGCCATCGCGCGCGCGATGGCCTGCCGGCTCGGCAGCGTGGTGTTTTGCAACGCCGGCAGCTTGCGCGAGACTTGCGACAGGCTCTCGGTGCCGCACAGCCCGCAGCCGGTGCGGCCGCTCATCGAACGGCGCCGGTCTTTCAGGCGCGCGAATGCGGAACTCGCCACCTGCAGGTGCAGCGTGATGCCCAGCGCAGACGATTCTTCTTCCACCGAATAGAGCTGGTTCGCGTCGTCGAGAATGCCTTCGCTCAGCGAAAAACCGAGCGCGAAGTCTTCCAGGTCGAGTGGCGTGGCCAGCATCACCGCGTGCGAGATGCCGTTGTATTCGAGCGCGACCGGCACCTCTTCGGCGACCCAGTCTTGCACCGCGAACGCACGCCCGGCCCGCACGCCGCGCACCGGCAGGGAACGGGCACCTTCGCAGAACGGCACGGTGTCGATGAGAAGGCTCATGTCATTTCGCTCCCACCGTCTCGCCAGCTTCGCTGGCCGACTTCAGCAAGTCCTGCTGCACACGGTTGAAGCGGCTGTACTCCTGCTGCCAGGCCGAAGGCTGCATGACAGGCATCACCTGCACGGCCGTCACCTTGTACTCGGGGCAGTTGGTGGCCCAGTCGGAGTTGTCGGTCGTGATCACGTTCGCGCCCGACTCGGGGAAGTGGAAGGTCGTGTACACCACGCCCGGCTGCATTCGCTCGGAGACGACCGCACGCAGCACCGTCTCGCCGGCGCGGCTGCCGATGCCGACCCAGTCATCGGTTTGGATGCCACGCTCCTCGGCGTCGTGTGGGTGAATCTCGAGCCGGTCTTCGCTGTGCCACTGGTTGTTGTCGGTGCGGCGGGTCTGCGCGCCCACGTTGTACTGCGACAGGATGCGCCCGGTCGTCAGCAGCAGCGGGAACTTGCGCGTCACCTTCTCGTCGGTGGCCACGTACTGCGTGATGATGAACTTGCCCTTGCCACGCACGAAAGTGTCGATGTGCATGGTGGGCGTGCCTTCGGGCGCCTCGTCGTTGCACGGCCACTGGATGCTGCCGAGCTTGGCGAGCTTCTTGTAGCTCACGCCGCGGAAGGTGGGCGTGAGTGCAGCGATCTCGTCCATGATCGCTTCGGGGTTCTTGTAGTTCATGGGGTAGCCCAGCGCGTTGGCGAGCTTGACCGTCACTTCCCAGTCTGCCAGCCCGGCCTTCGGCGGCATCACCTTGCGCACCCGCGAGATGCGGCGCTCGGCGTTGGTGAAGGTGCCGTCTTTTTCCAGGAACGACGAGCCCGGCAGGAACACGTGGGCGTACTTCGCGGTCTCGTTCAGGAACAGATCCTGCACGACCACGCACTCCATCGCCATCATCGCCGCCGCCACGTGCTGCGTGTTCGGGTCGGACTGCACGATGTCTTCGCCTTCGCAGTACAGGCCCTTGAAGCCGCCGCTGAGCGCCGCGTCGAACATGTTCGGGATGCGCAAGCCCGGCTCGGGGCTGATCTGCACGCCCCACGCGTCTTCGAACGAAGCGCGCGCAGTCGCGTCAGACACATGGCGGTAACCCGGCAACTCGTGCGGGAACGAGCCCATGTCGCACGCGCCCTGCACGTTGTTCTGGCCACGCAGCGGGTTCACGCCCACGCCTTCGCGGCCCACGTTGCCGGTGGCCATGGCGAGGTTGGCGATGCCCATCACTGCGGTCGAGCCCTGGCTGTGTTCGGTCACACCCAGGCCGTAGTAGATCGCGCCATTGCCGGCGTTGGCGTACAGCCGCGCGGCGGCGCGCAGTTCGGCCGCCGGCACGCCGGTGCGGGCTTGCATCGCTTCGGGCGAGTTTTCTGCGCGCGACACGAACTCGCGCCACTCGTTGAACGACTTGGCTTCGCAACGCTCGGCCACGTAGCCTTCCGCAACCAGCCCTTCGGTCACGATCACGTGCGCCATCGCCGTGACCACGGCCACGTTGGTGCCGGGCTTGAGCTGCAGGTGGTGTTCGGCCTGCACGTGCGGCGACCGCACGATGTCGATGCGGCGCGGGTCGACCACGATCAGCTTCGCACCTTCGCGCAAGCGCTTCTTCATCCGCGAGGCGAACACCGGGTGGCCGTCGGTCGGGTTCGCGCCGATGACCATGATCACGTCGGCCTTCTCGACCGACTTGAAGGTTTGTGTGCCGGCCGATTCGCCGAGCGTCTGCTTCAGGCCGAAGCCGGTGGGCGAATGGCAGACCCGCGCGCAGGTGTCGACGTTGTTGTTGCCGAAGGCCGCGCGCACCAGCTTCTGCACCAGGTAGGTTTCTTCGTTGGTGCACCGCGACGAGGTGATGCCGCCGATCGAGTCATTGCCGTACTTCGCCTGCAGGCGCTTGAACTCGCTCGCCGCGTGGCCGATCGCCACCTCCCAGCTGACCTCTTGCCAGGGGTCGGTGATCTTCGCGCGGATCATCGGCTTCAACATGCGGTCCTGGTGCGTCGCATAGCCCCACGCGAAACGGCCCTTCACGCACGAGTGACCGTCGTTGGCCTTGCCGTCTTTCCACGGCACCATGCGCACGACTTCGCTGCCTTTCATCTCGGCCTTGAAGCCACAACCCACGCCGCAATACGCGCACGTGGTGATGACGCTGTGCTCGGGCTGGCCGAGCCAGATCACCGACTTCTCTTGCAGCGTGGCGGTGGGGCAGGCTTCGACGCACGCGCCGCAGCTCACACATTCCGATTCCATGAAGGGCTCGTTCTGGCCCGGCGATACACGCGATTCGAAACCGCGCCCGCTGATCGTCAGCGCGAACGTGCCCTGCGTTTCTTCGCAAGCCCGTACGCAGCGGTTGCAAACGATGCACTTCGAAGCGTCGTAGGTGAAGTACGGGTTGGATTCGTCTTTCGCGCTGTCGAGGTGGTTCGCACCGTCGAAGCCGTAGCGCACGTTGCGCAGGCCGGTCACGCCGGCCATGTCTTGCAGTTCGCAGTTGCCGTTGGCCGAGCAGGTGAGGCAGTCGAGCGGGTGGTCGGAGATGTAGAGCTCCATCACGCCCTTGCGCAGGTCTTGCAGCTTCGGCGTCTGCGTACGCACCTTCATGCCGGCTTCGGCGGGCGTGGTGCACGAGGCCGGGAAGCCCTTGCGGCCTTCGATCTCGACCAGGCACAGGCGGCAGGAACCGAAGGGCTCCAGGCTGTCGGTGGCGCAGAGCTTGGGCACCTTGATGCCGGCGTCCATGGCCGCGCGCATCAGCGACGTGCCCTTGGGCACGCTGACCTCTTCACCGTCGATTTCCAGCGTCACGCGTTCAGCAGATTCACGCAGCGGTGTGCCGAAGTCGGTTTCTTTCAGGTGGTCGAGCATGGCGATGGTTCCTTCAGGCGGCAACGTGGTCGGGCGACTTCGAATCGACCGCTGCGCGGTCGGGCGCGAGGCCGAAGTCCTGCGGGAAATGATTCAGTGCCGAAATCACCGGGTACGGCGTCATGCTGCCCATCGCGCACAGCGAGCCGTGAACCATGGTGTCGCACAGGTCGCGCAGCAAGATCACCTGCTGCGGCCGGTTGTTGTTGGCGCGGATCTTGTCGATCACTTCCACACCTCGCGTCGAGCCGATGCGGCAGGGTGTGCACTTGCCGCAGGATTCGAGCGCACAGAATTCCATCGCGTAACGCGCCAGGCCCGACAGGTCGGCCGTGTCGTCGTGCACCACGATGCCGCCGTGGCCCACGGTGGCGCCGATGGCGGCGAAGGCTTCGTAGTCGAGCGGCGTGTCCCACTGCGATTCGGGCAGGTAGGCGCCGAGCGGCCCGCCGACCTGCACCGCCTTGATCGGCCGGCCCGAGGCCGAACCACCGCCGTAGTCGTACAGCAGTTCACGCAGCGTCACACCGAAGGCCTTCTCGACCAGGCCGCCGTGTTTGATGTTGCCGGCCAGCTGCATCGGCAGCGTGCCACGCGAACGGCCCATGCCGAAATCGCGGTAATACGCCGCGCCGCGCGCCAGGATCAGCGGCACGCTGGCGAGCGTGATCACGTTGTTGATCAGCGTGGGCTGGCCGAACAAGCCGGTGATGGCCGGCAGCGGAGGCTTGGCGCGCACGATGCCACGTTTGCCTTCCAGGCTTTCGAGCAGCGCCGTTTCTTCGCCGCACACGTACGAGCCCGCGCCCTTGCGCACCTGCAGCGAGAAGACCCTACCCGAGCCGAGGATGTCGCTGCCCAGAAAACCCGCCAGCTCGGCGCGATGAATCGCCTCGTTCAGCGCCGCGATGGCGTGCGGGTACTCGGAGCGCACGTACACATAACCCTGCGTCGCGCCGGTGGCGATGCCGGCGATCGTCATGCCTTCGATCAGCATGAACGGGTCGCCTTCCATCGTCATGCGGTCGGAATAGGTGCCCGAGTCGCCTTCGTCGGCATTGCAGACGATGTACTTCTGCGCCGCCTTCGTGCCGAGCACGGTCTTCCACTTGATGCCGGCCGGGAATGCCGCGCCGCCGCGGCCACGCAGGCCGGAGTCGAGCACCTGCTGCACGATGGCTTCGGGCGCCAGTGCCAGCGCAGCGCGCAGCCCGGCATAACCTTCATGCGCTTCGTAGTCGGCGAGCGAGAGCGGGTCGGTGACGCCCATGCGTGCGAAGGTCAGCCGCTCCTGATTCTTCAGGTACGGAATCTGGTCGGTGAGGCCGAGGTTCAGTGCGTGTGCCGCGCCGCTCAGGAAACCGGCGTCGAAGAGGCCGGCCACATCATCGACCGTGACCGGGCCGTAAGCGACACGGCCCGTGGGCGTGGCCACCTCGACCATCGGCTCGAGCCAGAACAGGCCGCGTGAGCCGTTGCGCACGAGTTGCACTTCGACCCCGCGCGCTGCGGCCTCTTCGACGATGCAGCGCGCCACGCGGTCGGCGCCGGCGGCCAGCGCGGCGGAATCGCGCGGCACGTAGACGGTGGTGCTCATGTGCCGCTCTGTGCTTCGGCGACGAGCCGCTCGAAGGCCCGCGGCGTGACGCGCGCATGCGGCTCGTCGTTCACCGTGATGGCCGGCGACGAAGCGCACAGGCCCAGGCAGTACGCCGGCTCCAGCGTCACGCTACCGTCTTTCGAAGTGCCGTGGCCGTCGCAGCCCAGATGCTGGCGCGCATGTGCGAACAGCGCTTCGGCACCCATCGCCTGGCAGGCTTCGGCTCGGCAGATCTGCACCACGTGCCGCGCCGCCGGCTCGGCCCGGAAGTGGTGGTAGTAGGTGACGACGCCGTGCACTTCGGCACGCGACAGGTTGAGCGCGTTCGCGATTTCCGGCACCACGTGGCCGGGCACACAACCCAGCGCGTCTTGCACCTCGTGCAGGATCGGCAGCAACGCGCCGGGCTCACCGGCGTGCGCGGCCAGCACGGCGTGCACGGCGGCCAGCGCGTCGGGCGAAGACAGGGGATCAGCGAGTGACATGCGGGCTTCCTTCGCCGCGGCAACGCGACGCAGGGCGCAGTGTCAGCACCGCGGCGTGTTCAGTCCAATTGACTCGGTGAATGAATCGATGCGATCAGAAAATGGTGGGGCCGCGGCCCACTGCCGCACCGCGATCAGCCCGCCAGCAAACCGCTGTGCAAGGCCGCGTGCGCGAGCCAGGCCGGATCTTCCGCGAAGGCCAGCGCAGCTTCGAGCGTGCGCGACGGGCGGTTGCTGTCGTGCACCATGAAGGCGATGGGCACCGCAACCGCAGGCTCCACCAGCGGCAGAGCTTCCAGGTCACGCTGGCCCTGCATGGCGCCAACGAGAGCGCCCGGCATGATGCCGGACACCCGCCCGGCCGCCACACTGAGCGCCAGCGTGAGGATCGAGTTGGTTTCGATCGCCGGGCTGGGCTGCGCACCAGCCTGCGCAAAAGCGCGATCGACGATGGTGCGGTTGTGCATCTCGGCGCTCATCAGGCACAGCGGCAGACTGGCGGCTTCGCGCCATGACATCGAAGGGCCGATGCGCAGCGGCTGGTCGGCCGGCCCCGCCGACTTGCGCAGCAGAAAGTAGCGTTCTTCGTACTGCGGCACCACACGCAACTGCGAGCGGCTGCCGTCGAGCCGCTCGGTGTAGCCCAGGCCCATGTCGAGCGCGAGGGTTTCCAGGCGGGTTTCGAGCTCGACCGAACTCATCGAACGCACGCTGGGCACGATGCCGGGGTGGCGGTCGTGCAGCATGGCCGCGAACCGTGCGGCCATGGGCGTGGCAGTGGGCACAGCGCCGATCAGCAGGTGGCCTTTGGGTTCATCGACGGCGCTGCGCAAGTCTTGCTCGAGCAGCTCGTTCTCGTGCAGCATGCGGCGCGCGCTGACGAGAATGCGGTCGCCCTCGGTCGTGAAGCCGCCGAAGTTGCGGCCACGCTTGACGATGGCCGCACCGAAGTGTTCTTCGAGCGCCTTCAGCGCATTCGACAGTGCCGGCTGCGTCACATGGCAGGCCAGCGCGGCGCGGCCGAAGTGCCGGTGGTCGTCGAGCGCGACCAGGTATTTGAGCGAGACGAACAGGTTCATGCGCCGCGAGTCTATGCGCGTGCTTGCTAGGAATGGGCTTGCATACGAGCTTCGCTGCGCCGGCACGGCACACTCGGCACCGGCGAACCGCCACCGAACCACCGAGGAATCGACACCCATGAACCGCACCATCCGTTGGGCAGGCCTGTGCATCACGCTGGCCGCAGCCAGCGCCGCGCAGGCCGCAGAGATCGTGCTCGAACGCTCAGCCGTCGAGAAGCTCGTGGTGCAGACCATGTTCAGCAACGCCGGCCGATACGACCTGCAGCGCGGCGCCTGTTTTGCGTACCTCGAGAGCCCGAGCGTGGAACTGAAAGACAGCCGCATCAGGATCCGCTCCCGCCTCGTCTCGCGCGTGGGCCTGGACACGGGCACCGCTTGCGTCGGCGTGAGCGTGGCCACCTGGACGGTGGTGTCTGGCCGCCCCGCCGCCAACGGCGGCAGCGTGCGGCTCGATGACCTGCGCATCGACAGCGTCGACGACCCGACCGTGCGCCTGGTGCTGGAATCAGGCCTGCTGCCCGCGCTGCCACGCGCGATCGACCTCGATGTGTTGAAGGCCGTTCGCTCGATGCTGCAGAACAGCGGCGCGCAGTTGCAGACGACGGTGGACGCGTTTCAGATCGAGTCTGTGGTGGCGGGGGAGGATCGGCTCGCGGTCAGGTTCAACTTCAGGCTCGTGGCGAGGTAACGCGGCCCGCCTGGACGCGCTTGCACGCCCTCGTCAAACCGGGTGACGGCGCCTGAGTCGGTTCAGCAGGTTCAGGCATTCCGCCAGCGAGCTCAGGCCCACGGTGTCGTCGGCCGCCCAGGAAACCACCCGGCGCTCATGCAACACGTTTTCGACAATGCCCTGAAGCTCCAGAGGGGCCACATCGCGCAGCTGCCGAAGGGCGCCCGAGTCGGAAGCGCTGAACGACACCCGAACCCACTCGGCCAGCGCTTGGTAACTGGCCGGGTGCATGGAGATCGCGCCCCTGGCGAAACCGCCGAGGAGCTCGTCGACCATCAGCATCTGTTCGGCCATGCGGGTTGGGTTTGGTATGGGGCGCACGGTTGGTTATCGGCAGCCTCCCGGAAATCTGATATTCGGCCGACGGGTGATTGCGCCGAACCGGCGTGCGAACGAGCGATGGACAGCTGAATGAATATGCTTTGCAAGTAGTAAATTGCACATATGTCTTAAAAAGCATCTATTGCATACATGCCGCATAAGACATAAGCTGCACCGTCATGGACTACCCCATTCAATCTGCCGGCCAGCTCTCTGCCCACCTGCGTTCACTGCGCAAGTCGCGTGGGCTCAACCAGGTGCAGCTCGGCGCCGTGCTGGGCGTCGGGCAGACGCGCATCGCACGGATCGAACGCGATCCGGCTGCGGTGAGCGTCGAGCAGTTCCTGGCCCTGCTAGGGGCACTCGGCGTGCAGATGGTGCTGCGCCCGAACGGGCCGGGCCAGGTGGCCGAGGCGCCGGCGGGCGCATCCGGTGCGGCGTCGACCCCTCCCGCGCCGGCAAGACGGCGCCCGCCAGGCGAGCCCTGGTAACCGGATCACCGCGCGCGCATGGCAGAGCTCCACGTCTGGATGAATGGGCAGCCCGTGGCCGTGTGGGCCACGCTGCGCACCGGCACGCCCGTACTTCGCTACCACGAGGCCTGGGTGCGTTCGGACGAGGGCCGTGCGCTGTCGTTGTCGCTCCCGTTCACCGTCGGGCTCGAGCATCGCGGCGATGCGGTCACCAACTATTTCGACAACCTGCTGCCCGACAGCGCGGAGATCCGGCGCCGGCTTCGGCGCCGATTCCACACGCGCTCCGACGATGCGTTCGACCTGCTGAGCGCGATCGGGCGGGACTGCGTGGGCGCGGTTCAGCTGCTGCCACCTGGCGTCGATCCGAATGGCTGGGATCGCGTCGATGCAGAGCGCTTGACGGATGCGGACGTCGCCGGAGTCTTGGCATCGGTCACCTCGGAATCGCCACTGGGCCAGGGTGATGAAAGCGACCTGCGCATCTCGATTGCCGGAGCGCAGGAGAAAACCGCGTTGCTGCGGATGGGTGCGAAGTGGTACCGCCCGATGGGCGCCACACCGACCACGCACATCCTGAAGCTGCCCCTCGGCCTGGTCGGCAACATGCGCGCCGACATGACCGACTCAGTTGAGAACGAATGGCTGTGCGGTCAGCTGATGAACGCGCTGGGTATCGCCACCGCCGAGTCGGAGATCGGCACCTTCGGCGAGTCGAAGGCGCTGGTTGTCACACGCTTCGACCGCCGTTGGCAAGGGGTGCCCGAAGGCGGCGAACAGAAGGCCCGCTTCAAGCCGCCAGATGGTTCGTGGATTGCACGCCTGCCGCAGGAAGACTTCTGTCAGGCGCTCGGCATCGCACCTGACCGAAAGTACGAGAGCGACGGCGGCCCGTCGGTGCGCGATTGCCTGGGCGTGCTCGCCAACAGCGAACAGGCGAGTGAGGACCGTGCCTCGTTCGCGCTCGCGCAGCTGGCGTTCTGGCTGCTGGCCGCGACCGATGGCCACGCGAAGAATTTCTCGATCCAGCACCGGCGGGGCGGCCGATTTCACCTCGCGCCGCTGTACGACGTGTTGTCGGCCTGGCCGATCATCGGGCGCGGCCCGAACCAGCTGCCGTACCAGCGCGCCAAGCTCGCCATGGCGCTTCGAGGCCAGAACGCGCACTACCGGTTGAACGCAATCGATTTGCGGCACTGGAAACGGCTCGCGGCCTCGTGCGGGGCGAGCGTGTTCGATCGGATGAAGGCATTGGTCGAGCGGGTCGATGGAGCGCTGAACGCCGTTGAAAGCCGCCTACCGACGGGGTTTCCGGGCAACGTCTGGTCGCGCGTTGCCGAAGGCATGCGTCGGCACGGTGCGCAATTTCTGCGGTCGGTGGGGTGACATGGCTGCGCGCTGGATCGCCAAGCCATGGGGTCGGACTGTCCGACCCCACTTTGTTGAGTCAAGGCGCCGACCTGTCGTTCGCTCCTTTGCCGCCGCTTCTCTCTGTCATTCCAGATGTGCAAAAGCCCTCGACTCCGTCAAGAATCAAGGGCTTGCGCGACTGGTGGCCTGGGGCGGAATCGAACCACCGACACGCGGATTTTCAATCCGCTGCTCTACCAACTGAGCTACCAGGCCGTGAGCCGACGATTATAGCCGGCTCGCGGGGTCTCGCCCGCTACAGCATCCCGCTGCGTTTGTTGCGCGACAGGTCCACGCCGAGCTGCTTGAGCTTGCGGTAAAGGTGGGTGCGCTCGAGCCCGGTCTTTTCCGCCACGCGGGTCATGCTGCCGTTCTCTTGCGCCAGGTGGAATTCGAAGTAACTCTTCTCGAACGCGTCGCGCGCTTCGCGCAGCGGGCGGTCCAGGTCGAAGCTCTGTTCCGACTGGGGCCCCAGCATCAGCGGAGCGGTGGGCAGCATCACGCCGCCGGTCATGGCCGATTCGACGGTGAGGCCCGCGTCGTTGTGGAGGTTGTTGCCAGTGTTCGCCGCGGTACCGGTTCGCGAAGCGGGCTTGGCCAGGCCCTGCTCCACAGCGCGCAGCAGTTTCTGCAGCGTGATGGGCTTTTCAAGGAAGGCCATCGCGCCGAACTTGGTGGCCTCCACCGCGGTGTCGATCGTGCCGTGCCCGCTCATCATGATCACCGGCATGTTGAGCAACGAGGTGGCGCCCCATTCTTTCAGCAGCGTGATGCCGTCGACGTCGGGCATCCAGATGTCGAGCAGCACAAGGTCGGGGCGCAGGCGCTCGCGGCAGGCGCGAGCTTGCGCGGCGTTTTCGGCCAGCTCGATCGTGTGGCCTTCGTCGGCCAATATTTCCGACAGAAGCGCGCGGATGCCGAGTTCGTCGTCAACTACAAGAATGGTCGCCATGGATGCTCAGTGCGCTTCGGCCCGATCGTTTGCCGCGGGTGCGCGGGGGGCGTCGGCCGCTGCGAATTTGGCGAATGATAGCGAGACTTGGGCCCCGCGCGCCACAGCAGGCTCCCCCTCGGCCTCCGCACTGCCGCCGAGGTTGGTGATTCGCACCCGCGCACCGTGCTCGTCGGCAATCTTCTTCACCACCGCCAGACCCAGGCCGGTGCCCTTGCTCTTGGTGGTGACGTAAGGCTCGAACGCGCGCTTGAGCACCTTGTCTGAAAAGCCGGGGCCGTTGTCGATCACCTGAAGGCGCACCACGCGCGGCTGGCCTTGCTCGTTGCGAGCCACTTCGGTTTCGATGCGCACGCGGCCGTCGGCCTGCTCGGCCACCGCGTCGAGCGCGTTCTGGACCAGGTTGTGGATCACCTGGCGCAGCTGGGTGCTGTCGCCCACGATCGCAGGCAATGCGGCTTCGAGCTTCGTGTCGAGTCGGCCCGTCTCTTGCGCGCTGCCGTACAGGCCGAGCACTTCGCTGACGAGCGCGTTCAGGTCGAGTGGCGCGAGGTGCGCGGCCGGCAGGCGCGCGTAGTCGCGAAACTCGTTGACCAGCGTTTTCATCGCCTGCACCTGGTTGACGATGGTGTCAACCGAGCGCGAAAGCAGGGCCCGGTCGGCGCTGTCGAGCTTGTTGCCGAGCTTGTGCTGCAGCCGCTCGGCCGAGAGCTGGATCGGCGTCAGCGGGTTCTTGATCTCATGCGCGAGGCGCCGTGCCACTTCGCTCCAGGCTTCGCTGCGCTGGGCCGACACGAGCTCGGTGATGTCGTCGAACACCATCAGCCGCGCGCCGTGCGGCATGGCCGCGCCGCGCACCAGCAGCGTGGTCGAGTCGCGGTCGCGGCCGTGCATCGTTTGTGTCTGCAGCTCGAACGAGTCTTGCCAGTGGTCACGCTCGCCGGCCTCGGGGCTGGCCGCGTGCAGCTCGAAACGTTGCCACACGGCCTGCGCGAAAGCGCCGATGCCGGGCACGTCGCTCAGAGGTCGGCCGCGGTAGGCAGAGAGTGGCAGCCGCACGATGCGGGTGGCACCAGGGTTCACGGTGTCGATGTTGCCGTTGCGGTCGAACACGATCACGCCGGCGGTCAGGTTGTCGAGGATGGTCTGCAGGTTGGCGCGCGCGCCCTCCACCTGCACCACGCTGCGCTGCACCAGCGAGCGGGCGTCGGAAAGTTGCTCGGTCATGTCGGCGAACGAACGGGTCAGGCCGCCGAGCTCGTCGCCCGAGGCGAAAACGGCCTTGGTGCTCAGGTCGCCTTGCGCCACCTGGCGCATGCCTTCGGCCAGCAGCAGCAGCGGGCGAGCCAGCTGGTTGCCGAAGGCCACGGCCATCAGCAGCGCGCCGAACACGGCCAGCACCAGCGCGAGCGTGAGCGTGCCGATGTACATCTGGCGCAACCCCGTGCGCGCGAGGGCTCGCAACTGGTACTCGCGGTAGGCCGCCTGCACCGCCAGCGCATTGGCGGCGAGCGCGGGAGGCAGCAGCTGCGTCACGAGCAGGTAGTGGTCTTCTTCGCCGAGCGCGAAGCTGGTGCTCGGGATGTAGGCCAGCGCACGTACGCGCGCCGCGCTGACCCCGCTGCTGGCGTTGGCGTCTTCGTCGAGTCCGACCAGTTCACTCGCCACCCGCCCGCTTCGGGCCTGGCGCAACAGCGCGGGTGAGGGTCGGTCAGGCATCCATCGATCAGCGGTGCTGCCGGCGGTCAACAGGGTCTGGCCGGCGGCGCCAACGATGGCGATGTCTTGCGCTGAGAGCTGCTCGCGCAGGCGCTCCATCGCCAACGGCTGGGCCGCGCCGACCGTTTCACCCAAGCGCTCGGCGGCCCGGCGGGTCTTCGACGCAACGTCGCCGACGATCGAGTCGATCGTGCCCTTGCCGAGCTTCAGGCCGGCGTCGAGCGCGGCCTCCACCTTCACGTCGAACCAGCTTTCGATGCTGCGCGAGACGAACTGGTAGCTCACGGTGTAGATCAACACGCCCGGCACCACACCGACGAGCGCGAAGATCGCGGCGAGCTTGAGCAGCAGGCGGCTGCCGAATTTGCGGCGCCGCACCCGCAACAGCAGGCGCACCCCGGCGATCGCGATCACCAGTACCAGCAGGCTGGCGACCGTGAGATTGACCCAGAACAGCCAGACGTAGTGGCGCTCGTACAGCGCCGGGTTGTTGGTGGCGATCGACAGCAGGAACGCCAGCACCAGGCCGGTGCCGGTGGCCGCCACGGTGGAGATGATCCACGCCCAGCGTGTCGCTTTTTTCATGGGCTTGACTGCCGCGCCTGATCGGTCGGTCAGTTGATGCGCTGGACGCGCTGGACGGCGTAGTTCCAGTCGGCCTGCCCGCCGATGCCGATCTGCATGGGCCGCGGCAGCAGCGAGGTGTCGAGCCGGTAGCTGAACTCGAGGTAATGGTGGCTTCCATCGGCCACCTGGCCGGGCTCGGCGACCTTCCAGCGCGAAGTACGGCTGATCGCGGCGAAGGCTTCTTCGCGGCTGTTGTAGTTCTGGCTCAGGCCGCCAAAGGTGACGCGGTAGGTCGAGGTGAGCGGCTGGTAGACGATGCGCCAGATGCGCACCGCGTTGGCCACGCGCAGGTCGCGCCAGTACCAGCGGTCGCGGAACAGCTCGGCCTCGGCCACGAAGTACAGCGGCACGGCCTTGCTGAGCGCGTCGTCGACGCTGCGCGACAACTCGCCGTTGACCGCGTAGGTGAGCAGCACACCTTCTTCGTTGTGCACCACCTCGAAGCTGGCGAGTTGAGGGTCGGCCGCACGCGCCATGGGCACGGCCCAGAGCAGGGCCAGCAGCGCCAGTCGGACCAGCACGGCGCCGCCCCACCGGCTGCGCTGCGAAGCGCGGGGCCGGGAAACAGGGTGTGCCGATACCGCGCTGTGCATGGGGGCCGTGAACCTCAGGTCTTCTCTAACAGGGCGTAGTAGAACCCGTCACCCGCCGCCTGGTGAGCCGGCGGCGGGTGCTCGCTTCCATTGTCGGGCAGTGGCAGCAGATGGCCGGGCGATGGCGGGGTCGCGGCCAGCTTCGCGCCGGGCTGGCGTTGCAAAAAAGCGTCGATGCCCTCCTGGCCTTCGGTCTTGAAGACCGAGCAGGTGCAATACAGCAGCCGGCCGCCGGGTTTGAGCAGCGGCCACAGCGCGTCGAGCAGCCGGGCCTGCGTCTGCGCCAGGGTGTCGATGTCGGTGGCGCGGCGCAGCCAGCGCACGTCGGGGTGGCGGCGCACGATGCCAGCGGCGCTGCACGGGGCGTCGAGCAGGATCGCGTCGAACGGGCGGCCGTCCCACCAGCTCGGCGGGTCGCCGGCATCGGCGGCCACGCTGCGTGCCGCGAGGCCGAGCCGGGCCAGGGTTTCGTGCACCCGCTGCAGGCGCCGTGCGTCGCTGTCGAGCGCCAGCACCTCGAGATCGGCCAGTTCCAGCAGGTGCGCGGTTTTGCCGCCGGGTGCGGCGCAAGCGTCGAGCACGCACGCGCCGGGGGGCAGGCCGGCACCGATCAACAGGGGTGCGGCGCGCTGCGCCGCGGCGTCTTGCACTGACACGTCACCGTCGGCGAAGCCCGGCAGTTGCGTGACGGGGCACGGCACGGCCAGCGTCACGGCCTGTGGCCCGCTGACCTGCGCCACCAGCCCCGCCGCGGCGAGCCGGGCCACGTAGGCCTGCGCCGTGCCGCGCCGGGCGTTGACACGCAGCGTCATCGGCGGGTGTTCGTTGTTTGCTTCGAGAATGGCCTGCCACTGCCCGGGCCAGTCGACTTTGAGCCGGGCTATCCACCAGCGCGGGTGGTTGTAGCGCGCCACCGGGTCACGCAACGCGGCTTCGACGAGCGCATCGCGCTCGCGCAGAAAGCGCCGCAGCACGGCATTGACGAACGCGGCGCTCTGTTTGGTGCGCTGGCGTGCGGCGTCGACCGCCTGGTCAACGAGCGTGTGCTCGGTGTAGCGCGACTCGGCGGCCGGCCACAACAAGGCCAACGCCGTCAGCAGCAAGGCATCGACTGCCGGGGCCGGGGCCTTGGGCGCGAGCTGGCTGCGCAGCGCCTGGGCCGCGCCGAGCCAGCGCAGCGCGTGAAAGCTCAGCGCCTGCGCGCCGGGCCGGGCCGCAGCCGGGCAGGCCGCGAGCGCGGCATTGAGCGAGCGGCCGGCGCGCACCGCCTGAACCGCGTCGGCCGCATGGTTCAGCAGCCGGGCCAGCGGCAGCGAAGCCGGTGGCGAATTCGAGGGGGTAGGGGCATTCACCGCGCGCAGTCTACGGTCTGGGCTGTGGCGCCCGCGGCGATTCCCGTGCCTGGGGTACGCTCTCTGGCTGATCACCTGCGAAAGTGGCCTATGCGAGGCGAAAACCCCACCCCGATCTTCAGGACCGGCGATCGCCCCGAGGGCGACGCGTCGCGTCGCCCGCCCCCCGAGGGGGTTGGTCAACTCGGGAGCGGCCCTTCGTTGACCGAAGAAGACCTGTCGCGCCTGGCCGCCTCGGAGCGCATTCGTTACCGCCTGATCGGCGCGGAGTGCCGCTTCCATGCCAATGACAACATCTCGGCCTTCATTGAAGAAGGCGAGATCGACGAACTGCGCACCGAAGTGGAAGCCAAGATGCACGAGGTGCTGCGCGCTTTGGTGATCGACACCGACAGCGACCACAACACGCAGGAAACCGCCAAGCGCGTGGCCAAGATGTTCCTGACCGAAGTGTTCCGCGGGCGCTACGTGCCGATCCCCGCCGTCACGGAATTTCCGAACGCCGAGCGCTTGAACGAGCTGATGATCGTGGGCCCGATCAAGGTCCGCAGTGCTTGCTCGCACCACCTGTGCCCGATCATGGGCAAGGTCTGGATCGGCATCATGCCGAACGAACATTCGAACCTGATCGGCCTCTCGAAGTACGCGCGCATCTGCGACTGGATCATGAGCCGCCCGCAGATCCAGGAAGAAGCAGTCACGATGCTGGCCAACGAGCTGCAGGGCCGCGTCAAGCCCGACGGCCTGGCGATCGTGATGGAGGCCGACCACTTCTGCATGCACTGGCGCGGCGTGAAAGACGACGAGTCGATGATGACCAACAGCGTGATGCGCGGTGCGTTCCTGAAAGACGCGAACCTGCGGCGCGAGTTCCTCTCGCTGCTCAGCAAGAAAGTTTGAGGACACGACCATGCTGGTACGACTGATGTACGCGAGCCGCGCGAACGAGACGGTGCGTCAAGACTCGCTGCAGGCGATCCTGAAGAAGTCCACCCACAACAACCCCGGCATCGGCGTGACGGGCGTGTTGTGCTTCTCGGGCGAGATCTTCCTGCAGGTGCTCGAAGGTGGGCGCTCACAGGTGAGCGCCTTGTACAACCGCATCGCCCAAGACCCGCGCCACCGCGACGTGGTGCTGCTCAGCTACGAAGAGATCGAAGAACGCAGCTTCGCCGGCTGGGCGATGGGCCAGGTCAACATGAACCGGCTGAACCCGGCTTTGCTGCTGAAGTACTCGGAAGCCGCGGTGCTCGACCCCTATGCGGTCTCGGGCAAGGCGTCGGCCGCCCTGTTCAGCGAGTTGGTCGCGACCGCCTCGGTCGTGTGCCTCGGCTGATACAGCCGCTGGCGCTGCACCTTACAGGCCGAGCCAGACACCCAGCGCCATCAGCGCGGCCTGGTCATAGGCCGCGAAGCCCTGCCACTTGGTGGGCGCAAGTTTCTTCTTGCCGTCTTCGGTCGCGTCGAGCGAAAGCAGGTAGTCGCGCACTGCATCAACATCGGCCGCGCTCATGTTCGGGCTGGCGATGATGTGCTTGATGGGCACCGGCTTCGATTGCGCCAGCACCTTGCCACCCTTGGCCTTCCAGGCCTTGATCACAGCGCCGGCCGCGGTGGCGCCACACAGGGTCAGGTTGTTCTCGACGAAGAACGGCACCGCGTCCTGGTAGCGTGTGTAGACATAGTTCACCTGCTTGGCGTCGCCGAGCGCGTCGCGAATGGTGGCGCGGATCATCCATGCAGTGATCGAGTCTTCGTCGGGCGCACCGAGCTTGCTGCCCTTCAGCTCGGCCAGCGAGGTGAGCTTGGAATCGGCATTCACGAGGAAGTTGGCACGGTATTCCTGAAAGCCCTTGGTCACGGCGACCAGCCTGTAGCCGGAGTTTTTCATCGCCGCAATCGACAGGTGCGCCGGGTGCACCATGGCCAGGTCGTAGGCCTTGTCGGCCAGGCCCTGGCGCAATGTGGGGTAGCCGGCAATCGGTTCGATGATCACCGGCTGGCGCAGGATCTTCGACAGGTCGGCCGCGATGGCCGCGTACTTCAAGCGAATCTCTTCGTTCGGCACGCGGTAGGTCACGCCTTCGTTGACGGCAAACACCAGCGCGTGCGAGAGCGACGATGACACAGCCAGCAGCAGGGCCACGCCCCAGCGCTTGAAGACCGGTTTCATCTTGTTTCCTCCTCAGGACGTACGAAACGCCGAAGCGCGAAGTTTCGGCGCTTTTGGTCTGAGAACCCATGCCTCCCCGGTCGTGAGCCGCGGCGGCGTGGCGTTTTGCACACCACCTGCCAGACCCTACGAAGCCTTCTTGGCCGCCGCCTTGCGCGGCGCTGCTTTCTTCGCGGCGGCAACCTTCTTCGCTGCGGGAACTTTGGGTTCTGCAGCGATCTCGGCTGCCGGCGCCTTGTCGGCCGCCGCGGCTTTCGTGGCCGGGGCCTTGCCCGGCCGCGGCGCCCGCGGCTCGAACTCGAAGCTGACCTTGCCTTCCTTCTTGTCGTAGGCCAGGCGCGCCTTGAACTTTCGGCGCGTCTTGTTGGAGACGAAATTCTCCAGCAGGTCGGTCTTGCCGGTGCCGAGCAGCTTGCTCATCTGCTCACGCGCCACCGGCTGCTGCAGGATGATCTTGCCGCTCTTGAAATCGCAGGTCACGTTGGCGCCCACGGCGTGTTCGCACACGTAGCTCGTGCCATGCTCGAACACGCGGCCCTGGTCTTTTGGGCACACCCCCAGGCTTTCCTGGGCCGAGAAGTCGATCGGCTCGCCCGACTCGCCGGCATTCTTTGCGTCTTCGCCGAAATCGAATTCGAGCTTCCAGTTCTTGATCTCGTCGTCGAACGCGAGCTTGAGCTCGGCCGTGAACGGCCAGCCCGCCTTGGAGCGAAAGCCTTCGAGCGGGCCGATCTTCTTGTTCGCCAAAAAGCTCTCGACCTCGTCGAGCTCGAATGCGCGGCTGCCAGGTATCTTGCTGATCGAGAAGCCACAGCCCTCGGCCGCGCCGGCTTTGCCGGTGCAGGCGAAGCGCCGGTAGTTTTCTTTCACGACGCCGCCGCAGTTCGGGCACGGCGTTTTCAGCGTGGCGTAGTCGCCGGGGATCGTGTCGCGGTCGTACTCCTTGGCCTTCTTCACGATGCGCTCGGCCATCGCCGCGATCTCGGCCATGAAGGTCTCGCGCTCGAGCTTGCCCTTTTCCATTTCCGACAGTTGGTATTCCCAGTTGCCGGTGAGTTCGGGTTTGGTCAGGTCTTCCACGCCCAGGCCGCGCAGCAGCGTCATCAGCTGGAAAGCCTTCGCGCCGGGCACCAGCTCGCGGCCTTCGCGGTGGATGTACTTCTCGTAGATCAGGCCTTCGATGATCGCGGCGCGCGTGGCCGAGGTGCCCAGGCCTTTTTCCTGCATTGCCTCGCGCATGTCCTCATCGTCGATCAGCTTGCCGGCGCCTTCCATCGCGCTGAGTAAGGTGGCCTCGGTGTAGCGCGCTGGCGGCTTGGTCTTCAGCCCGTTCACGTCGACGGTCTCGGTGCGCACGATCTCGCCCGCCGCCACGGCGACGAGATTCGCGTCGTCTTCCTGCACCTCGCGGCCGTAGACCGCGAGCCAGCCGGGCTTGACCATGACCTTGCCGTTGGTCTGGAACTTGTGCTCCTTGCCTTCATTCGCCACGGTCGAGATGCGCGTCGTGACCATGAATTCGGCCGGCGGGAAGAACACCGCGAGAAAGCGCTTCACGACCATGTCGTAGAGCTTGGCTTCGATCTCGCTCAGGCTGCGTGGCGCCTGCAGCGTGGGGATGATCGCGAAGTGGTCCGACACCTTCGCGTTGTCGAAGATGCGCTTGTTCGGCTTGACGTAGCCCTCCTTGATGGCGGTCTTCGCGTGCTGCGCCAACGCGCGCAGCGGGCCGGGCATGTCTTCGGTCGAGATCATCTTCATCGTCTCCTTGACGACCTCGACATAGTCTTCCGGCAAGGCCTTGCTGTCGGTCCGCGGGTAGGTCAGCACCTTGTGCTTTTCGTACAAGGCCTGCGCGATCGACAGCGTGGTCTTGGCACTGAAGCCCAGGCGCGAGTTGGCCTCGCGCTGCAAGGTGGTCAGGTCGTACAGGCCCGGCGAACTTTGGGTGCTGGGTTTGGCCTCTTCGCTCACGCTGGCCGGCTGCAGGCGCGATGCGGCGGCAATCGCCTGCGCGTCAAGTTCGTTCCACACGCGGTCGGCGCGCGCTTCGGCGTCGTCGGGGTTTTTCTTCCACTTCGGGTCGAACCACTTGCCTTCGTACTCGCCGGCTTGGGCGGCGAAGCTGGCCTTGATCTCCCAGTAGTCGCGCGAGACGTGCTTGCGGATCTTCTCTTCGCGCTCGACCATGA
>JBDTTU010000031.1:0-44078 GCA_039930465.1 Burkholderiales bacterium | reverse complement strand
AGACTCTGGGTTACCAAACGCCGGCTGAAATGTTCAGTCAAACCGTTGCGTTGACCGGTTGAATCCGCCGCCAGCTGCGGTCCAAAACTATGTGCAGCTAGGCCCGCGTCTCGGTTTCCCCAGGGACTGCCCTTGAACTGAGTTGGTGGAAGAGTTCTCCGTAGTCGTGGACATAGTCAGCCGGCATGAACGAACCGATCCGCTGCGTCATCACCTGACCGGGCCACAGATAGTCAACCTTCTGTTCAGACGAATACCAATGCCCGGCCGGCGAGAGGATGCGCCGGCACCAGTCGAACGTCGAGAACGGCATGAGGATCGACACGTTTTGGACGTACATCTGCCCGCACTGTCCGATCAAGGATCAATGCACAACCGGCAATGAGCGGCGCGTTCGCCGCTGGGAGCACGAAGCGGTTCTCGAGGTCATGCAAAGGCGCCTGGATCGCAAGCCCGACGCGATGAAAGTGCGACGGCGCACGATCGAGCATGTCTTCGGAACGCTCAAGCACTGGATGGGCTCGACACACTTCCTGATGAAGACGCTCGGGCACGTCAGCACCGAAATGAGCTTGCACGTTCTTGCATATAACCTCAAGCGCGTGATCGGCATCTTGGGTATTGCAAAGACGTTGAAGGCGATGCAATTGGCAAGGGCATGAGTGGCCGGCGTCAACTATCCTGACCTACCGACGACAACTATCTTGGCCGGTTTGAAGCGGGGGTTGTTTTAGTTGTCGTTCGATCTCATCGGCTTTTGCGCGCCGCAGGCGCCCCCCCTTCTTGTGCTGTGCGGCGTCGGTAGCTTTCGACGTTCATTTCCAGAATCGTCGAGTGATGCACGAGTCGGTCGACAGCGGCCAACGTCATGGCCGGTTCGACGAACACCTCACCCCACTGCGAGAACGGCGTGTTGGCCGTGATCGCCAGGCTCTTGTGCTCGTAGCGCTCGGCGATGAGTTCGAACAGCACCGAGGTTTCTGGCTGGTCGCGCCGGACGTAGCTGAGGTCGTCCAGGATCAGGAGGTCGTAGCGATCGAGCTTGGCCAGCTCCTGCGGCAGGCGCATATCGCGCCGAGCGGCTTGCAGGCGCTGCACGATGTCGCCGCATCGGGTGAAGAGGACGCGACGTCCGGCTTCGATCAATGCATGCCCGAGTCCACACACCAGATGGCTCTTGCCGACCCCGGGTGGTCCGAACAGCAACACGTTGGCACCGCGGTCGAGCCACTCGTGGCCTTCGGCCAGCGCGGTGACGAGCGCCTTCGAGACGCTTGGGCCTTACAAGCACCCCGACGGCACGCTCGCCAACGAGTACACGGCCGAGATGCCCGAGACAGCTCGTGCTCCTGCGCCAAAGGCCGACGCCAACACGCTTCAGGTTCGCAAACCGTCGGGCCATGAAAGGCACTGACGACGCGAGCTGCAGATGCTCCTCAATCTTCAATCGAAACGAAAGAGTCAATCCATGAAAAATCTCAGCAGAATTTCCGCCACACTCGCGCTGGCAGCTTTCGCGGTGTCGGCCTTTGCTCATGCCAAGCTGCAAAGCTCGACACCCGCGAACGGAGCGACCTTGTCATCGGCCCCAGGCGAACTTCGCTTCGAATACAACGAAGCGGTCGAGCCGGCGATGAGCTCGGTGAAAGTCAGGGGACCGGACAACAAGCCGGTGACGGTTGAGAAGGCCGAAGTCTCGAAGGACGACGACAAGGTCTTGCTGGTCAAGGTGCCCAAGCTGCCGGCAGGTGCCTACCGTGTCGATTGGTCCACCATGGGACACGACGGTCACCACACCAAAGGCACAGTCGGCTTCACGGTGAAGTGATGCCAGAGGGTGCGCTGCGCTACTGGCTCTACGGCGACACGGTCGCCATCAATCTGGCACTTGCCATGGTGCTGGGCGGGTTGGCATCGGACATCTGGCTGGTTCGTAACGGGTCTGGCTGGGGTCACGAGATGGCGCGAACGGCCTGCCGATTTCGACGTGGAGGTTTCTCCCTCGGCGTTGTCGCGCTGCTGGCCATGTGGTGGCTTCAGGCCGCTTCGATGAGTGAGGCAGCTGATGTCCCAGTTGGCACAGCGGCCTGGGCATTGCTCAAGGACACGCACTTCGGGCATGCGTGGATTGCCGGACTCGTCGGGTGGTCCTTGGCAGCAGCGGCGGCCTGGTCTCTCGACACGGACAGTGCGCAGACCTGGCGCCGATTTCTGGCGGCGGCCGGGCTGATCGCGTTCGTTTGGAGCCGAAGCGTCGTGTCGCACGCCGGCTCGCAAGGGGACTGGAGCCGGTATGTCGCCGTCGACTGGCTTCATCTCGTGCTCGTCAGCGTCTGGGTGGGCATCGTGCTGGTGGCCGCAGCGGCAAAGTTGCCTGCCCTGCTGTCACCGAAGGCTGACGGCATGGCGGCCGCGCGATGGGTCGGGCGACTGTCTTCCACAGCGACGATGGCCCTCGTTGGCATCGTGCTGACGGGTGCCTTCAAGACGTGGACCAGCGTTCCTTCGATAGGCGCGCTTTGGCCGTCCGACTACGGGCTGCTGCTTGCGGTCAAGGTCGGGCTCGTCTTGGTGGCAGTGGCGCTCGGCGGCTACAACCGTTTCGTGGTGCTGCCACCTCTTTTCCGTGAGCTGGAGTCGGCGGAAAACGACGTTGCACGGCAGTGGCGGCGTCACCTTGTTCGTGCCTTCAGGTGTGAAGCACTTGTTCTCGTGTTCGCCCTGATGGCTGCTGCGGCGTTGAGCAGCACCGAGCCACCAGGCATTGGCTGAACAACCTCCCTACTTTCTTCCAAAGGACATCATGAAAAATATCCGTCATCTGACTTGCGCACTCTTTAACTCCATTGCTTTCGGTGCCCACGCGCAGTCGAACGACGCGGGCGCAAAGACACCTCAAGTCGCCGCACCTCAGGCAACAGCGGCGACGCCAAACACGGAGGGCGTAATTCGCAAGGTCGATAAGGAACAGGGAAAGCTGAGCATCAAGCACGGGCCGATTGCCAACCTCGACATGCCGGGCATGACAATGGTCTTCAGAATGTTGGACACGAAAGCACTGGAGACGCTCAAGGCGGGCGACAAGGTTAGGTTTTTCGCAGACAAGGTCAACGGCACGCTCACCGTCATGGCAATCGAAACGGTGAGGTAACGCGTGTCCGGGTGGGCGACGTCAGCATCTCGCGGCGTGCGACGTGTCGCAGCGGCCTCTCGGTCCCAGACAACACGTGTGTTCTCTCGCATGCTGGTCGCGCCGATACAGGCGCGGCAATACTTCGTTGGAAGGCCGGAAAGCTGACCGTGGGCAGCGACTGGAACTGGCCGAAAGCGCAAATCCACAACCGAGCCTTAAACCCGACATTGAACCTGAGGCCTTCGCCGCCACTGCCTGACCCTATGCAGCGTAGCGGAGCCGCACCGCCCGCCGCGTTGACCCACGGCCAGTGGACTGCTCTATCAGCCCTTCGCCACCGCCAACCAGCGATCGAGCTGGGCCCGGTCGGCCAGCAACTCGGCGCTCGGCGCAGCATGCACCACGGAACCCCGATCGAGCACAACCGCGTTGTGGGTCATCGGCAAGATCATCCGCGGGTTCTGCTCGACGATGATCGCGCTCATGCCCTCATTGCGCACCACGCGCGCGATCGAACGCAGCAGCTCTTCCACGATGATCGGCGCCAGGCCTTCGAGCGGTTCGTCGAGCAGCAGCAGCTTCGGGTTGAGCACCAGCGCACGCGCCACTGCGAGCATCTGCTGCTCGCCGCCGGAAAGCTGGTTGCCCATGTTCTGCTTGCGTTCGGCCAGGCGCGGGAACATCTCGTAAGCACGCTTCACCGTCCACGGCCCGGGGCGTGCCACGGCGCTGAGGTTCTCGTCGACCGTCAGCGACTTGAAGATGTTGCGCTCTTGCGGCACCCAGCCAATGCCGGCGGCGGCACGCAAGTGCGGCGGCAACAAGGTGATGTCTTGGCCGGCCAGCGTGATGCTGCCCTGGTGGCGCCGCGTCACGCCGATCAGCGTGTTCAGCAAGGTCGTCTTGCCGGTGCCATTGCGGCCGAGCAACGCGAGCGACTGGCCTTGTTCGAGCGCGAAACTCACGCCCTGAACGACCACCGCTTCGCCATAGCCCGAGCGCAGGCCGTCGACCTTGAGCAGCTCAGCCATGGCCAGCCTCGCCTTCGCCGACCTGTCCTTCGCCAAGATAGACCGCCTTCACGCGCGGGTCGTTCGAGATGCTTTGCACATCGCCTTCGGCGAACAGCGCGCCGTTGACGAGCACGGTCACGCGCTTCGCGAAGTTGAAGACCAGGTCCATGTCGTGCTCGATCAGCAGCACCGTCACGTCGGCCGGCAGTGCGTTGATGATGTCGAAAATCTCCTGGCGCTCGCCCTCGGGCACGCCGGCCACCGGCTCGTCGAGCAGCAGCACACGCGGTTCGCAGGCGAGCGCGGTCGCAATCTCGAGCAGCCGCCGCTTGCCGTACGCCAGCAGCTTGACCTGCTGGTTCATCTCATCAATGAGGTGAAATTGTGCGAGCAGCTTTTCGCAGGCCTGCACCACGCGCGTATCGCTGCCGAGCGGGCGCCACCATTGCGCGCTCAAGCCCAGGTGCGCCGACACCGCGAGCGCCAGCGACTGCAAGGGCGTGAGCTCGCTGAACAACTGGTTGATCTGGAAAGTGCGCACGATGCCGCGCCGCACCCGCTCGTGCGGCGCGAGCCGCGTGATGTCTTCGCCGTCGAGCCAGATCGTGCCGGCGGTCGGCTCGGTCACGCCGGTCAGCAGGTTGATCAGAGTTGTCTTGCCGGCGCCGTTCGGGCCGATCAGCGCCTGGCGCGCGCCCTTCTCCACTTTGATCGACACGTCGTTGGTCGGCGTGATGCCGCCGTAGCGTTTGATCAGCGAACGGGTTTCGAGAACGAGCGTCATGACTTGCGCCCCCACGAGCGCGGGCTCAGCAATTTTTCGCGCCCCACAAGTACGAGCAACACGAGGAACAGGCCGAGCCAGAAGTTCCAGTACTGCGGCGTCCAGGCCGAGATCAGATCGTGCAGCAACTTGAAGATGATCGCGCCGAAGATTCCACCGTAGAGGTAACCCGTGCCGCCGATCACGAGCACCAGCAGCACGTCGGCACTGCGGTGAAAGTCGAACACATCGAGCGACGAAAAGCCGCTGGTCTGCGCCAGCAGCGCGCCGGCCGCACCGGCTATTCCCCCGGCCACGGTGTAGACCGCCACCAGCCGCAAGTTGACCGAGAGGCCGATGCTGGACGCGCGCAGCCGGTTGTCGCGCAGCGCCTGCAGCGAGTAGCCGAACGGCGAGTGCACCAGCCTCCTGGCGAAGAGCAGGCAGGCGATCAACACCAGCAGCGTGTAGGCATAGGCGGTGCGGCCGGCCAGATCGAACTCGAACGCACCGAAGGGCGTGAGCAGCGGGCCCATCACCACACCCTGCAGGCCGTCGGCGCCGCCGGTCAGCCAGTCGAGCTTGTTGGCGAGTTCGTACAGGATCGAGGCCACGCCGAGCGTGACCATCAAGCGCGTGAGGTCGGAGCCGCGCAGGATCAGCAGGCTGCACGCGGCGCCGAGCACGGCGGCCGTTGTAATCGCCACCAGCATGCCGACCCAGGGGTCGGGCATCACGAGTTTGGCGAACAGCGCCGCCGCATAGGAGCCGATGCCGAAGAAGGCCGCATGACCGAGCGACACGACACCGGCATACCCGAGGATCAGGTCGAGCGACATCGCGAACAGCGCAACGATGGCAATCTCGTTCAGCAGCAGCGCTTGCGTCGGCAGCAGGAACCACGACAGCAGCAGCGCGCCGATCAGCGCGAATTCCCACCAGCGCCAGCGGGCATGGCCGCGCAGGCTGGTCGCGACGCTCACTTGCCACCCCCGGCGCGCGCAAACAAGCCTTGCGGCCGCAGCATCAAGATCACGATCATCAGCGTGTAGACGATGAAGGCGCCGAGCTTGGGCACGTAGTACTTGCCGGCCACGTCGGCAATGCCGAGCAGCAGCGCGGCGAGCAGCGGGCCGGTGATGGTGGTGGTGCCGCCGACCGCGCAGACGATCAAAAAGTAGATCATGAACTTGAGCGGGAAGCCGGGGTCCAGCCCCAGCACTTCGGCGCCGAGCGCGCCACCCAGGCCGGCGAGGCCGGAGCCCACCGCGAAGGTCAGCAGGAAGATGCGGTTCACGTTCAGGCCCAGCCCGCCGGCCACGCGCGGGTCGTCGACCGAGGCGCGCAGCTGGCTGCCGAAGCGGGTGCGCGAGAGCACCCACTGCAACACCAGCGTGAGCGCGGCACACACGACGATGATGAAGAGCCGGTACTTGCCGATGCCGACCCATTCGATGTCGAAGCGGCCGCGCAGCCAGTCGGGCAGTTGGATGCTCTGCTGCGACGGGCCGACGACATAGTCGACGCCGGCCACCGCCATGAACACCAGGCCGATCGAGAACAGCACCTGGTCGAGGTGCGGCTTGTTGTACATGCGGCGGTAGAGCGTGGGCTCGAGCACCGCGCCCAGCAGCGCAGCACCCAGGAAGGCGAGCGGCAGGCAGGCCAGGAAGGGCACGCCGAGCCGGTTCATCAGCAACACCGTGATGTAGCCGCCCGCCATCGCAAACGCGCCGTGCGCGAGGTTGATGAAGTTCATCAGCCCCAGCGTCACGGCCAGGCCCACGGCGAGCACGAACAGCAGCATGCCGTAGGCGATGCCGTCGAACAGGAGCGTCAGCATGCAGGAAGCAGGAATTCGATGGCTCGGCAAGCTTCGATCACTTGGTCTTGCCCGGGTCCTTCACCGCTTTGATCACGTCGAACTCGACGTTGTACAAGCCGTTGCCCATCGCCGGCACACGCTCGACCTTGCGGATGTAGACGTCTTGCACGATGTCGCGGGTCTGGCCGTCGATGTAGACCGGGCCGCGCGGGCTCTCGAAGATCTGGCCTTTCATGGCGTTCAGCAAGGCTTCGCCGCCTGCACCCTTGGTGGCTTCGAGCGCCTTGTAGATCACGCGCATGCCGTCGTAGCCGCCCACCGCCATGAAGTTGGGGCGGAACTTGTTTGCAGCCTGAAACGCTTCGACGAACTTCTTGTTCGTGGGCGACGGGTGCGCTGCCGAGTAGTGGTGCGAGTTGACGACGCCGAGCGCCACGTCGCCCATGTCGTTCAACTGGTCGTCGTCGGTCACGTCGCCGGTGGCGATCAGCTTCACACCGCTCTTGTCGAGGCCGCGCTCGGCGAACTGCTTCATGAAGGTGGCGCCCTGGCCGGAGGGCAGGAACACGAACAGCGCGTCGGGCTTGGCGTCAGACACCCTCTGCAGCACCGGCGCGAAATCGGGCGCGCGCAGCGGCGTGCGCAGCTTGTCGAGAATCTGCCCGCCGTTCAGGCGGAACTGACTGTCGAAATACTTCTCGGCGTCGAAGCCCGGGCCGTAGTCGGCCACCAGCGTGATCACTTTCTTGATGTTGTTCTTGATCGCCCAGTCGGCCATCGGCGTGGTCACCTGCGGCAGCGTGAAACTGGTGCGCACGATGTAGGGCGAGGCCTGGGTGATGCTGCTGGTGGCCGCGGCCATCACGACCATCGGCGTCTTGCTCTGCGTGGCCAGCGGCGCGGTGGCCAGGGCGGTCGGCGTGATGCCGAACCCGGCGATCACCGTGACCTTGTCGTTGACGATCAGCTCCTGCGCCAGGCGCTTGGTGGTGTCGGGCACCGCGGCGTCGTCTTTGAGGATGACCTCGACGCTGCGGCCGGCGATCTTGCTGCCGTTCTGCGCCATCCACAGCTTCACGGCGGCGTCGATCTGCCGGCCGGTGGAGGCCTGCTGGCCGGTCATCGGCAGGATCAGGCCGATCTTGATCGGGCCGGTGTCGGCGGCGCTGACGGCGCCGGCCGCAGCGCTTGCCAGCAAACCGAGCGAGATCTTGAGCAGCGTGCGTTTCGAGTTCATGGGTTCTCCGTCGGGTATGAAAAAACTGGGGGATGGTGGCGCGCCGCAGTGGCCGGCGAGATCGTGGGGTCAGTCGCTGCGCCAGGCCGAGTCGAGCACCACGCCGCCGCCACTGACACGCGACACGCAGGCGCACAAACGCTGGTTGGCGCGTTTTTCGTGGGCGCTGAAAAAGACATCACGGTGGTCTATGGTGCCTTGCGCCGAGACGATGTCCATTGCGCACAACCCGCATTCGCCACGCTTGCAGTCGAACAGGGTTTCGATGCCGGCATCCACCAGCACGTCGAGCAATGTGCGGTCGGCCGGCACCTGCAACTCCACGCCATGGCGCGGCAGCTTGACCCAGAACGCTTCGCTCGCCACGGTGCCGCTGTTGCCGAAGGTCTCGAAGCGCAGGTTGGCTGCGGGCCGCGGGGTCTGTGCCCAGGCTTCGCGCACGGCGTCGAGCATCGGCAGCGGGCCGCACATCAGCAACAGCGCCTGTGGATGCAGCGCGGCGATCTGCCCGGCGATGTCCATCCGCGCACCGCTGTCGTCGGTGAAGGTCTGCAGACTCTCCCCCAGCACGGCGCGCAAGGTCTCGGCGAACACCAGCTCATCGGCGCTGCGAGCGGCGTAGCACATGCGCACGTCGGCGCCGCGCGCGGCCAGCATCTGCGCCATGCCGACGATCGGCGTGATGCCGATGCCGCCGGCCACCAGCAGGTACTGCTTCGCCGCGAGCGGCAGCTCGAAGTGGTTGTTGGGCTCGCCCACCAACAACTCGGCGCCCGTCTCCAGCGACCACATGTGGCGCGAACCGCCGCGGCCGGGCTGAGCGCGCTTCACGGCGATGCGGTACACGTCGGCCGCCGCCGCTTCGTGCGGCAGACCGACCAGCGAATAGGAGCGGGTCTCGGGGCGGCCGTCGATCAGCACCTGAACATTGAGGTGGCTGCCCACCGTCCAGGGCAACACGCCGCCCTCGGGGCGAAGTTCGAACTCGCGCACGGTGGCGCTCAGGTCGCGGTGCTGGCGAACGGTGGCCGGGTGCCACTGCAAAGGGTTGCGCATGAGGTGGCTTTCTATCGAACCGAGCGGCGCCGGATCAGGCTTGCGCCCGGCACCAGTTGCAAAGAATGGTGGCTGCGCAGCGCTTGCTGCAGGTTGCGCCGGGCGATGCGGGCGTGCTCGCGCATCAGGCCCTCGGCGCGCGCGCCTTCACGCTGCACGATCGCCTCGATCACCATGCGGTGCTGCTCTTGCGCCACCACCAGCACGTCGCGCGCGTGCGGGCCGACCGACTGCGCCATCACGAAACCGTTGGGCGATGCAAAAGGCAGCGCCTTGGTCTTCTCGAGTTGACGCGAGACCAGCTCGCTGCCCGCCATCTCCGAGAGCAGCGCGTGGAAACGCGCGTTCTGCAGCACGTAGAGCGCGAAGGTTTCGTCGCTCAGCTCGGCTTCGGCGAGCGCCTCGTCGATGCGGGCCAGGCACTCGCGGGCCTCGGTGATCAGCACCGGGCTCACGCCGCGCTCGGCCGCGAGCCGCGCGGCCAGGCCTTCCATCGTGCCGCGCAGTTCGATCGCGTCGTGGATGTCGGCTTCAGAAAAGTCTTTCACCGCATAACCGCCCGAGGGCAGCGCATCGAGCAACCCTTCTTCGGCGAGTTTGACGAGCGCCAGCCGCACCGGCGTGCGCGAGACCTTCAGCCGCTCCACCAGCCACAGCTCGGCGATGCGCGCGCCCGCCTTCAGCTCGCCGCCGAGGATCAGCTCACGCAGCGCGAGCTGGGCCTTGACAGCCTGCGACGTGGCTTGCGGCGCTTCGTTGTCAGCCAAGTTCGAAGCCGTGCGTTCGACCGCCGCCATCACGCCACCGACCGCAGCGGAATCACGCGCGGCCCGGGCTTGGCTTCATTCGCGATCATCTTGTCGATCAGGCGCCGCATCCACATCGAACCAGCGTCGATGTTGAGGTTGTAGAAGCTGTAGCCGGGGTGTTCGTCGATCGCCTGCTGCTGCGCTTCGAGGATCAGCTCGTCTTCTCGAAAGATGCTCGCCACGCCTTCACGCAGTTCGTGCGTGAGGCGTTGATCGTGCAGGGAATAGTTGCGCGCGAAAGCCCAGAAGTACAGGCAGCTCTTGTCGGTCTCGGGTGTGATGGTGTTGAGCACGTAGCCGTTGACGCCCTTGCTCCGATCACCCTTCGGCGCGCCACTGCCGGCCTGCGCCACGCCCACGTCGATGTTGATCGTGGCTGGCGCTTCGAACTTGATGATCTGCCAGCGGTCGATCGGGCCTTCGTAGCCGATGCCGTGGCGGATCTGCTTGGCCCAGAACGGCGGGGCCTCGATGCCTTCCATCCAGCGCGTGACGGTCGCTGATCGATCGCCGTGCGTGGCGACGAAAGGCGCTTCGGCCACCGCCGCCTGGCCGATGCTCGAGCCGTGCACGAAAGTCTCGTGCGTCAGGTCCATCAGGTTGTCGAGCACCAGGCGGTAGTCGCAGGCGACACGGATCATCTTGCCGTCACCGGCCCAGGCCGGGTCGTCGTTCCAGTGCAGGTCGGGCACGAGGGCCGGGTCGGCCAGCGCCGCCTCGCCGGGCCAGACCCACACGAAGCGGTGCTTCTCGACCGCCGGGTAGCTGCGCACGCAGGCCGAAGGGTTGATCGTTTCCTGCGACGGCATCTGGGTGCAGCGGCCTTCCGCGTTGTAGACCAGGCCGTGGTAACCGCAGGTCACTTCGTCGCCGTGGAGCCGGCCTTTCGAGAGTGGCAGCAGGCGGTGCCAGCACGCGTCTTCGAGGATCGCGACGGTGCCGTCGAGCTTGCGGTACATCACCAGCTTCTGGTTGCAGACGGTGCGCGCGAACAACTCGTTCTTCAGCTCCACGTCGTAAGCGCAGGCGTACCAGGCGTTCAGCGGAAAAGTAGGCGTGTTCACGATAATGAATCCACGTTGTATACAGACCTGTAGTTTCGTCGACGAATATTGCCTTGAACATCGGGTAAACCACTATCAAACGCAATTCTCTGGATTCAATGATCTGGCGATGGCAGTCCTATCATCGCCAGACAACGCACCTGGAGACCCCGATGAGCACCCGCACCACCGCCCCGTTCCGCGCCGACCACGTTGGCAGTTTTCTGCGCCCCAAGTTCCTGATCGATGCCCGCGAGCAGCGCGCCAAGGGCGAGATCACGCCCGAGCAACTGCGTGCGGTCGAAGACAAGGCGATCACCGAGATCGTGAAGTTCCAGGAAGACGTGGGCCTGCAGAGCGTGACCGACGGCGAGTTCCGCCGCACCTATTTCCACATCGATTTTCTGGAGCAGCTCGGTGGCGTGAAGACCGACATTCCGGTCACGATCGAGAAGCCCGACGGCACGCAGGAACTGGCCCCGCCGGTGATGCGCGTGATCGACAAGGTGAGGCACGTGAAGGACATCCAGCGCGCCGACTTCGAGTACCTCAAGTCGCAGGTCAGCGCCGGCCGCACGCCCAAGGTCACGATCCCGTCGCCCACGATGCTGCACTTCCGCGGCGGCCGTGCCGGCATCAGCAAGCAGCACTACCCCGAACTCGAGCCCGAGTTCTACGACGACGTGGCCAAGGCCTACGGCGAAGAGCTGCAATCACTCGCCGACGCCGGCTGCACCTACGTGCAGATGGACGACACCAACATGGCCTACCTGTGCGACGAGAAGATGCGCGAAGCGGCACGCCAGCGCGGCGACGACCCGAACGAGCTGCCGCACCGCTACGCCGGCTTCATCAACAAGGTGGTGGCACACAAGCCCAAGGGCATGACGCTGGCGATGCACTTGTGCCGCGGCAACTTCAAGAGCACCCACGCGGCGGCCGGCAACTACGAGCCGGTGGCCGAAGCCTTGCTGGCCGAGATGAACCTCGACGCCTACTTCATGGAATACGACGACGAGCGCTCGGGCGACTTCCGCCCGCTGCGTTACCTGCCCAAGGGCAAGATCGTGGTGCTCGGCCTCGTGACCACCAAGTTCGGCGCGATGGAAAGCAAAGACGCGCTCAAGCGCCGCATCGACGAAGCCGCGAAGTTCGCACCGATCGATCAGCTCTGCCTGTCACCGCAATGCGGTTTCAGCAGCACGGTGCACGGCAACAACATCGCGGTGCAGGCGCAGCGCGACAAGCTCAGGCTGGTGGTCGAGGTGGCGCAGGAGGTGTGGGGCTGAACGGAGCCCCCGAGCCGCGGCAAATGCCGCGGCCCTTCAACGCCGCCGCTCAGGCCGCTGTTGCGCGGCCCGGCGCGAGCCCGACCCGCAGGGCCTCGCCCAGTTGCTGCTGCGCCAGCCGCGCCGCGCCGATGCCACCGCCCATGCTGATGAAGCCGTGCGCCAGGCCGTGGTACTCGACGATGCTCACGGCGGTGCCGGCGGCGAGCATGGCTTCACCGTAGGCCAGCGCCTCGTCGCGCAGCGGATCGTGCGCGGCCAGCATCACCAGGGCCGGCGGCAAACCGGCCAGACTCTCGGCCAGCAGCGGCGCGCCGCGGAAGTCTGGTGCCATGCCGGCGGGCCCGAAGAAGTGCTGCGAAAAATAGTCCGCCGTGCGCTGCGTCAGCGTGGGGCCGCCGGCATGCACCCGGCGCGACGGGTAGTTGCCGGCATGCCCGCCCGCAGCCGCCGGATACACCAAGCCCTGGAAAGCGATCTTCGGCCCTGACGCGTCGCGCGCCAGCAGCGTCATCACCGTGGCGAGCACGGCACCAGCACTGTCGCCGGCCACGCCCAGACGCGCCGGGTCGGCGCCGAGCAACTGCGCATGTTCGGCGACCCAGCGCAGCGCCACCCAGGCGTCGTCGAACGCGGCCGGGAACGGGTGCTCCGGCGCGAGCCGGTAGTCGACCGACACGATCATCGCGTCGCTGTCCAGGCACAGCTGGCGGCAGACGTTGTCGTAGCCATCGAGGTCGCCGAGCACGTAGCCGCCGCCGTGGAAGTACACGACCACCGCGTGCGGCCCGGCGTGGCGCGGGGTGTACAGGCGCAGGCCCAGCGTGGTGCCGGCCACGGTGCCCGGAATGCGGCGGTCGGCGACCGCCACATCGGCCGGCGGCACATCGGCCGCGGCCAGGATCTGGCGGTACAGGCCGCGGCAGGCGGCGGGGGGAAGGTCACAGAGGTCAGGCATGCCGGCGGCCTGGGCCTGCTGCATCATCGCGCCGAGTTGTTGGTCAAGCATGAACGGTCTCCATCAATGGCAAGGGTGAAGCGGCCTTCGGCTGCAGAAGACAATGCGCGAGCGCCGGCAGCAGCACCAGCGCGCCGAGCATGTTCCAGACGAACATGAACGCGAGCAGGATGCCCATGTCGGCCTGGAACTTGATCGGCGAGAAGGCCCAGGTGCCGACCGCCAGCGCGAGCGTGATGCCGGTCAGCATCACGACACGGCCGGTGAACTGCAGCGCGTGGTGAAACGCGTCCGACAGCGTCGAGCCGGCGCGCAGCTTCGCGAGCATCACGCTGAGCACATACAGCGCGTAGTCGACACCGATGCCGACGCCGAGCGCGATCACCGGCAGCGTGGCGACCTTCACGCCCATGTTCAGGCCGACCATCAGCGCCTCGCACAAGATCGAGGTGAGCACCAGCGGCAGCACCGCGACGACGACTGCGCGCCACGCGCGAAACGTGATCCAGCACAGCACCACGACCGCGCCGTACACCCACAGCAGCATCTCGCGCATCGCCTGCTTGACGACGATGTTGGTCGCCGCGGCGATGCCGGCCGAGCCGGCGGCAAGCATGAAACGTTCGTCGGCGCTCTGGTTGGCGGCCGTGAATCGTTCAACCTCGTTGATCACGCGCGTCAGCGTCTCGGCCTTGTGGTCCTTCAGATAAACATACAGCGACAGGAACGAACAGCCCTGGTTGAACAGCTCGCGCGGCGCGCGCGTCTGCACGCCACCCAAGGCCGCAGCGTTGGGGATCAGCTCGAACCACTTCAGGTTGCCTTCGTTGTAGCCAACCATCGCCAGCTTCGACAGCGCCGCCATCGAGTTGGTCGACTCGACTCCGGGCAACTGTTCGAGGCGCCAGGCAAGCTGGTCGAGCTTGGCGAGCGTGCCGTAACGTGTGCACTCGTCTTCCTTGGTCGCGGCCATCACGACCAGGATGTCGCTGCTGGCAGCGTAGTTGCGCACCAGGAAGTCGTTGTCGCGGTTGTAGCGCGAGTCGGCGCGCAGCTCGGGCGCACCGGGGTCGAGGTCGCCGATCTTCAGACCCAGGCTCAGCGCGTAGCCGCCGGCCGCGAGCAGCA
Organism: Burkholderiales bacterium; assembly: GCA_039930465.1. Lineage (GTDB taxonomy): Bacteria > Pseudomonadota > Gammaproteobacteria > Burkholderiales > Burkholderiaceae_C > LMDS01. The sequence goes on along the minus strand of JBDTTU010000031.1, from coordinate 29,824 downwards.
CCCCGACGACGATGGCCGCAATTGCCGGGCCGCGCTGCGTGAAGCGGTCGAGCTGCGCCCACAGCCAGGGCCTGGCCGCCGCGGCGCCATCGTTGTCAACGTCATCCGCCGATTCGAGCGCGAGGCTGCGCTGCGCCGCGCTGCGGCTCACGCCCACGTACGACAACAGGATCGGCAGCAGCACCAGGTTCGTGAAGATCAGCACCGCGACACCGATGCTGGCGATCACGGCCAGGTCTTGAATCACCTGGATCTTGATCAGCATCAGCACCGCGAAGCCGACCGCATCGCACAACAGCGCGGTGAGCCCGGCGACGAACAGGCGCCGGAAGGTGTAGCGCGCCGCGACCACGCGGTGCGTGCCGCGGCCGATGTCCTGCATGATGCCGTTCATCTTCTGCGCGCCGTGGCTCATGCCGATCGCGAACACCAGGAAGGGCACCAGCACCGAGTACGGATCGAGCTCGTAGTGCAGCAGCGCGAGCAACCCGAACTGCCACACCACGGCGACCAGCGAACACGCCACCACCAGCGCCGTGCTGCGCGCGCAGCGTGTGTAGCCGAACAGCACCGCCGCGCAGATCGCCAGCGCCAGCGCGAAGAACAGCAGCACCTGGCGCAGGCCTTCGATCAGGTCGCCGACCACCTTGGCGAAGCCGCTCACATGGATGCGGATCGCGTCACTTTCGTACTGGGTGCGCAGCGCTTCGATCTTGCGCGAAAGGTCGCCGTAGTCGAGTGCCGCACCGGTCTTCGGGTCTTTGTCGAGCAGCGGCACGAAGATGATGCTGGACTTGAAGTTGCCGGCCACCAGCTGGCCGATCTCGCCCGAGCGCTCGACGTTGGCACGCACCTCGGCCAGGCTCGCGGGCGAACCGTCGTAGCTGTCGCCGATCACGGTGTTGCCGTCCAGGCCGTCTTCGGTCACTGCGACCCAGCGTGTGTTCGAAGTCCACAGCGACTTCATGAACGGCCGGTCGACACCCGGCAGCAGGAAGATCGCGTCGCTCAACTTCTGCAGCGTGGCGAGGTAGGTCTTGTCGAAGATGCTTCCGTGCGTGGCTTCGACCGCAATCCGCATCACGTTGCCCTGCCCCGCCAGATTGCTCTTGTTCGCGAGGTAGTTCGCGATGTACGGGTGCTGGGTCGGAATCGTCTTCTCGAAGCTCGCGTTGAGCGTCAGACGGGTCGCCTGCCAGCCGAGCAGCAGCGTGACGATCAGGCAGATCGCCATCACCCACGGGCGATGGTTGAACAGCGCACGTTCGGGCGCGCTGCCCGAAGCGGCGTCGAAGTCTTCGAGGCGCGCGATGACCGGCTGCGCGTCGAGTGAGGAGGGAGCGTGCATCGTTATGAGTCTCTTCAGGGCGCAGGCTGGCGGCGCATGCCGCGCAGGCTGGCCAGCACCAGCTGGCCGTTGTCGGCCGCGGCGAGGCCGGCGGCGGGCATCGGCTCGGCGGCCGGCATCTTCGTGAAGCTGCGGCCGTCGTCGTGGCTGATCAGCAGCGCGCCGGTCTGGCTCAGCAGCACCAGCGCGCTGCCCTCGAGTTCAATGCCGGCGGTGATCGAGACGGCCGAGCCGGTGTCGATCTTGTCCCAGCTCGCGCCCTGGTCGGCCGAGCGGTAGGCGTGGCCGCGCAGGCCGTAGGCGATCAGGCTGCCCGAGCGCGCGGCGAGCAGGCCGAAGAAGCTGCCCTTGTACGGCGAGGCCAGCGGCGTGAAGCTCGCGCCGCCGTCGGCCGACTTCATCAGCAAGCCCTGCTCGCCGGCGACGAACACCGCGCCGCCCGAGACGCGCACCGCGTACAGGTGCAGCCGCTTCGGATTCGGCAGGCGTTCCGACAGCGCCTGCCAGGTCTTGCCGCCATCGACCGTGCTGAGCGCGAGGTTGTAGGCACCGACCGCGAAGCCGCGCTGCGCATCGATGAAGTCGAGGTCGAAGAAGGGCTTGTCGGGCCCGTCCTCGACCCAGTGCTGGCCCGGCGCTGCGGCAGCCAGCAACGCGCCGGCACGCACACCGTCGAGCTGCCCGGCCCAGGTCTGCCCGCCGTCACTGGTGTGCAGGATCACGCCGAGGTGACCGGCGGCCCAGCCGTTGCGTTCGTCGACGAAGCGCAGCGCCGTCAAGGTGGCCTGCACCGGCACGCTGGCCTGGCGCCACACGGCGCCGCCGTCGTCGGACAGCAGCACCGTGCCGCGCTCACCGGCCGCGACCAGCCGGTGCCCGGCGCGGGCCACCGCCAGCGTCGCCGCACCCAGCGCTTTTGGGCTTTGCAGCGCCGGCTCGCTGAGCACAGCGGGTGGCACAGCATGCGGCGCGGTCTGCGCCGAGGCCGCGGCGCTGAGCGCCAACAACCACGGCGCCAGACCGCCCCGTGCCAAGAGCCGGGCGACCGACATCAGCGCGCACCCTCGTTGGCCAGCTCGTCGGGGCTGAAAGCCGAGCGCGGGATCGGTGCCACCGGCTTGTACTGCACCGCCAACTCGTTCGACGCCATGTTCAGGAAGTACGCGCCGGTCTGCAGGTCGTAGCCGCCCCACATCATGTTGCCGACGATGGCCGGGATGTCGGGCGCCAGCAGCGTCAGCGTGTAGTTGGTGCGCCAGAGTTCACCCTTTGCGTCCCAGCCGTCGAACAGGATGATCTGCCAGCTGTCTTCGTCGATGTAGTACTTGCGCTTGGGCACCACGTGGCGCTTGCCGGCAGCGAGTGTGGCGTCGACCTCCCACACGCGGTGCAGCTCCCAGCGCACCTGGGCCGGGTTGAGCGTGTTCGGCGTCACCAGGTCGGCCACCTTCGCACTCGCCGCCTTGTTGTTGTTGTACGGGATGTAGAGCTCCTTCTTGCCGACCAGCTTGAGCTCGTACTTGTCGAGCGGGCCGAACAGGTTGAAGGCCTCGTCGAACAGGCCGATGCCCGAGGTCACCGAGTCGGGCGTGTCGTAGGCCACCGACGGCGCCTTGCGCACGCGGCGCTGGCCCACCAGGTACTGCCACAGGCCGCGCGACTGGGTTGCGTTGATCGCGTCGTGCGCCAGGATCGCCTCGCCCGCTTTCGAACCGGGTTCGCTGACGACGAACTTGCCGAGCTGGTAGAAGCCGTCGAACTTCTCCAGGCTGCCCTGGGGGTCGTAGTACTGCTTGCGAAAACTCTGCGTACCCCCCGAGGCCATCGCGCGGTGACCGTCGGAGGTGACGACCCACACGCGCACCGGCGCTTGAATGTAGGTGCCGGTCCAGGCCAGGCGGTGGTTCTGGATCACCTCGTAGGCGTCCTTCGGGATCGGGAACGGCGTGCCGCCATAGGCGCCTTCGGTGCCCTGGCCGTTGTCGACCAGCTTGGCGCGCGTCGCGTTCTTGAAGGTGTTGTCGTAGACCCATTGCGGCGCCGCCGCGCTGCGGTGGGTCGGGTAGACGTCGATGCGGAAGTCGGGGTACTTCTTCATCAGCGCCTTGACGCCGTCACTCAGCTTGGCCGCGTGCTGGTCCATGTTCTTGGCGTTGATGGCCAGCACCGGCTTGTCGGCCGCGAACGGGTCGGGCCGCGCGTCGCCGCTCTTGTAGCCGGGCGCGGCCTTGGTGACGCCGCCGTCCCAGGCCGGGATGCTGCCGTCCTTGTTGGCAGCGCGCTCGGCGCCCAGCGGCGTCAGCGTGGTCTTGAGCTTGGCGGCTTCGTCGGCGCTGGCTGTGGCCTGCGCCAGCGGCGTGAGAAACAGGCCGGCGATGAGCGCGGCCAGAAGATGTTTGCGATGCATGAGTGTGATCTCCAATTCAGATCAGAAAGTGCGCGAGACGCTGAACGACAGGTATCCGCGGTCCTTCAGCGACTGGGCGAAGGTGAGCTGGCGCGGCGAGCCCGAGCCCGCGACCAGTGTTTCGGTGAATGTTTTTTCGGTGCCGAAGTAGTCGGTCCAGGCGAGCTGCACGTTCCAGGCGTTCTGGTATTTGCCCTTCAGGCCGATGCTGTAGTCGCCCGCGTTCGAAGCGCCGCCAGCGAAGTTGGTGATCGCCGACGAACGGCCGCCGAAGTTGTAGCCCAGACCGATCGGCACCGACAGGTCCAGCCCCGGCAGCACCTGGAAGTACTGCGGCTCGAAGATCATGCGGAAGGCCCAGGCCCCCTTGGTGGTGTTCGGGTCGAGCCCGCCAAGGCCCACGCTGCTGCCATTCGGGCCGAGCGCGAAGATGTCTTTCGTGACCTTGAGCCGGCGGTTGTAGGCCAGCTCGCTCACCACCGCACCGCCGCCCCACAGCGCACCCGGTTGCAGCACATAAATGCCCGAGAGCTGCAAGTGCCCGGTGTGGCCGACCGCGTAACACGGCGCGCCGCTGCTGTTGTCGCAGCTCAGGATCGGCCCGAGGCCCAGCACCGCCGGGTCGCTGTTGAGCGGCGCGTTCCAGCGCACCGAACCTTCGAGCGCCCAGTTGAGCTGGCCGGCCGACGAGGTCACGCTGGCGCCGACCGTCTTGATGTTCTGCGCATACGCCAGGTGCACGTTGCCGTTGACGAAGTCGAACACCGGCACGGCCGGCGTCTTGTCGTGGTAGCGCGCGGCGTAGAAGCCGAACTCGTAGTCGCTGCCGGTCGGGCTCCAGCGCAGTTGCACACCGCCCTGCCCGGCGTCTTTGGGGCGCAGGTCTTTGCTCGCGTCGTAGCTCAGTGAAATCGGGTTGCCGGCCGGGTCGACACCAAAGTTGACGGTGCCGGTGCCCACGTAGTCCTGGTTCGAGAAATAGCTGCCAACGCCGGGGATCTTGCTCGGCCGCCACTTGAACTGGTAGTAGGCGCCGAGCGAAACGCCCTCGGCCACCTGCAGCGAACCCGAGGCCTGCTCGACCGGCAGCAGCACTTCCTTGAACTGCCAGCCCGGCACCGAGACGATCTTCGCAATGTCGACCGGGCCTTGGGCATTGGCGATGCCGTTCTGGCCGAAGAACAGGCTCTCGCCCCATTGCAGCGTGTGCTTGCCCAGGCGCACGGTGCCTTTCATGCCGGCCACGTCACCCTTGGCGTAGACGAAGGCGTCGAGCAGCTCGCCGCCCTGCCCGTGCTGGCGCCGGGTGGCGGGCAGAAACTCGTCGGCAGCCTGGTTCGAGTAGGTGTTGGCCGTGGGCACGATGACCCCGGCCGGTGCGCCCTCCACTCGCGCGCCGCGGTTGTTGTTGTTGCGCAGGTAGACGCTGTCGTGCCAGCCGTTGGCGCTGATGCGGCCGCCGAAGTTCTTGGCCGTCAGGTCGAGCTCGCCGAGCAGGTCGAAGCGGTTCGAGATCAGCCCGCGCTTGAAGTTGTTGTCGCCGTCGTCTTCGTTGATCGTGCCGGGATCGACCGCCGGGTTGAACGCCACCAGGCCCGGTGACGCGTTCTTCGCGCGGAAGCCCAGGCTGTACTTGGGCGTCAGGTCGAGCCTGAGCTTGAGATCGGGGTCGGGGGTTTGGATGTCGACGGCGTGTGCTGCGGGCAGCACGCATGCAGCGGCGGCCATCAGCGCCCAGGGGCGGTGTTTCATGCTTGTCTCCAGTTGAAAAAATTGGGCGGATCGGAATGCCCGCCTTCGAACCAACGACGCTTCGTTACTGCAGGAGCTGGAACTTCCCGTGCTCGATCTTCAGCATCACCACACCGCGCTTGTCGAAGCCGATGTGGTCGGTCGGCGAGAAGTTCAAGACGCCGTGCGAGATCGTGATCTCGTGTTCGCTCTCGAGTGCGTTGCGCAGGGCCAGGCGGAACTCGGGCGTGCCGGGCCGGGCCTTCTTCAGCGCCACCGGCACGATGCGCTGCAGGACCTTCAGCGCGTCGAAGCCATGGGCACCGAACTGGGTGCGCGTGTTCGCACCGTTCGCCTTCTCGTAGGCCGTCACGTAGGCCAGCGCGACCGGCTTGACCGGGTTCGTGTCGGCGAGCTGCTCGGGCACCAGCACCGGGCCGGCCGGCAGGATCGCACCGTCCATGTTCTTGCCGCCGACGCGGATCAGGTCGGGCGATGCGGCGCCATGGGTCTGGTAGATCGGGCCGCCCCAGCCGCGCTCGCGCAGGTTGATCTGCGGCATGGCGGCCGCGGTGCCGGCCGCGACGATCAGGACCGCGTCGGGTTTGGCGGCCATGACCTTGAGCGCCTGCGCGGTGATGCTGTTGTCGGGCGGCGCGAAGCGCTCGGTCGCAACCACTTCGAGCCCGACTTTCCTGGCCGAGGCGCTGAAGGCCTGCAACCACATCTCGCCATAGCCTTCGTTCCAGCCGAGGAAGGCGACACGTTTGACCTTGTCGGCCACCATGCGCGCCGCGAGCGTGTCGCTCATCAGGCTCACCGGCTGCGGCAGCGGGAAGGTCCAGTCGTCTTTGCCGCCGGGCCGCGGTGCGGGTGCGAACGCGAGCTGCACGGTCTTGCTCTCGGCCGCGATCGGCGCGATCGCCAGCACCGCCGGCACGCCCGACGAACCAAGGATCACGTCGACCTTGTTTTCGCTCACGAACCTGCGCACGTTGGTGACGGCGCCGGTGGTGTCAGAGGCGTCGTCAAGCACGATCAGGTTGACCTTCTCACCGCCGATTTGCTCGGGCCACAGCGGCAGCGAAGCCTTGATCGGCAGGCCCAGCGACGACAACGGGCCGGTCAGCGACAGGCTCACGCCGATGCTGATGTCGGCGTGAGCCGCGCCTGCAGCGGCCAGCAGCGCCACCGCGGCGGCATGGTGCATGTTCAATGTCATGTTTTCTCCTGGGTTGTTGTTGTTCAAGCTCAGAGGTAGGTCGACGCCAGCCCACCATCCACCGGCAGGTTGACACCGCTGATCCAGCGCGACGCGTCGCCGCACAGGAAAGCGATGACCGGCGCGACCTCGTCGCTGAAGGCCGGGCGCTTCATGCGGTGCGCGTCCTTCTGCACGCGCTCCTCGCCGAGCATCGCGACGAAGTCGCCGAGGATCGGCGTGAACACCGGGCCCGGCGCGACGCAGTTCATGCGCACGCCGCGCTCGAGAAAGACCTTCTGCGACTGGGTGTAGGTCCAGACGATCAGCGCTTCCTTGAAGTATTGGTAGCAGGTCTCTTGCGCCACCGGGTGGTCGCGCAGCCACTGCGCGCCTTCGGCAAAACTCGCTGTCGCGCCGAGTGCGCGGTGCGGTTCCAGGCGCGCCGGCCATTCGGCCCCGAGGATCGAGGCGATGTTGACGATCGAACCGCCCGGCGCCATGCGTTCGAGCACGCGCAGGCTCAGGTGGCGCAGCCCGAGGTAGTTGACCTTGGCGACCAGATCGACCGGCGCGGTGCCGGGCACGCCGGCGATGTTGGCGAGCGCGTCGATGCGCTCGGGCAGTTGCGCCACGGCGGCGTCGATCGCGGCGGGGTCGCCGAGGTCGACCTTCACGAAGCCGTCCAGTGTCAAGGTCGGGTCGTTGCGGTCGATGCCGATCACGTGCGCGCCCTGCAGCCGCGCGAGCTTGGCGAAGTCGGCGCCGATGCCCGAGCAGCAGCCGGTGACGACGATGGTCTTGTTGGCGAGTGTCATGTCATTGCTCCTGGTCAGAACGGGAATTGCGGCGGCGTGTCCTTGACCGTCAGCCACTGCCACTGCGTGTACTCATCGATGTCGGCCGGCCCGCCGACGCTGCCGCCGTTGCCGCCGATGCCCGGCCCGCCGAAGGGGTTGGTGCATTCATCGCAGACGGTCTGGTCGTTGATGTGAACCATGCCGGCGCGCAGCCGCTGGCCGATCGCCATCGCGCGGCCGACCGCTTTGCCGATCACCGCCGCGGCGAGGCCGCCCTGGCTGTTGTTGGCCAGCTCGACCGCCTCGTCGTCGCTGCGGAACACGATCAGGTTGGCGACCGGGCCGAAGGTCTCTTCGTCGAAGCTGCGCATGCCGGGCCGCACGCCGCTGAGCACGGTCGGCTTGTAGAAGAGCTGGTCGTAGCTGCCGCCGGCTTCGAGCTTGGCGCCGGCCTTGACGCTGCTCTGCACGATCGCGTGGACACGCTGCAACTGCTTCGCGTCGATCAGCGGGCCGAGTGCGACCTGGCCGCTGGCGCCATCGCCCACCGGCAGGTGCGTCGCTTTCGCGACGAGCCGCTCCTTGATCTCGGCAAAGATGGCTTCGTGCACCAGGATGCGGTTCGAGGCCATGCAGATCTGGCCCTGGTGAAACCAGGCGCCGAAAGCCGCGGCACTGGCCGCGAGGTCGAGGTCGGCGTCGTCCAGGATGATCAGCGAGTTCGCGCCGCCGAGTTCGAGCGAAACCTTCTTCAGGTGCTCGCCGGCAAGCGCACCGATGCGCCGGCCGACCGCGGGCGAGCCGGTGAACGCGATCATCGGCACCCGCACATCGGTGACCAGCGCCTCGCCGGCTTCGGCGTCTCCGGGCAGCACCTGCAGCAACCCGGCAGGCAGGCCAGCCTCTTCGAACACCCGGGCCATCATGAAGCCGCCCGAGACCGGCGTGCGCGTGTCGGGCTTGAGCACGACCGCATTGCCGAGCGCGAGCGCCGGTGCGACCGCGCGCAAACCGAGGATCAGCGGAAAGTTGAACGGCGAGATCACGCCGACCACACCGTGCGGCACCCGCCGCGCGATCGACAGCCGCCCCGCGGCGGCGGGCAGCACCTGGCCTTGCGCGGCCATCGGCAGGCCCGCGGCCAAGTGGCACAACGTGATCGCCTCGCGCACTTCGTGCTGGCCCTTGGGAATAATGCCGCCGGTCTCGCGGGCGATGGTCAGGGCCAGTTCGTCGAAGTGCTGCTGGAAGAGGGCCGCAGCGCGATGGAACACCGCCGCGCGCTCGCGCGGGCCCGTCGCCACCCAGGCCACTTGCGCCGCCTTGGCGCGGCCGATGGCCTCGCTCATGTCGGCGGCGCTGGCCACGCCGGTGTTCGTGATGCGCGCGCCGGTGGCGGGCTCGACCACGTCACGCGAGCCGCCCAACGGTGTGCGCCACTCGCCGCTGTCGAAGACCCGGCCTTCCCAGGCCGTGGGGTTGAGCAATTGCATCGTCTCGGGGGCACCCATGAACTCTCCTTGGTTTGGGTTGATGGTTCAATTTGTGAACTGATGCACCAGGATTGCAGGACACAGGCCTGGCACTCACACGGCATGCTCGGCGTTGCCCTGAAACGGCCTCGATATTCATAGGTGGCATTGGGACTTTCCCGGGCACTTACCAGCGTGCCGACCGGGGCTCGTTTCTCGGGGTTTCCCTGTGGCCGCATTTGTTCAATTGATAAATGATTCGTCGCCACCGCCTCGTGGCGGCTGCTGATTCGAGAACATGCCCACGCTGAACCCAACTCCTCCGCGCATCTCGCTGGCCGAGGTCTCGCGCACGACCGGCGCGCTGATGCGCCGCGGCGAACCCTCGCCACTTGACGCACACGAACACCCACAGTTGGCCGACATCACCGAGTGCCTGTTCTTCTCGCCCGGCGACGGCCGCATCTGGCTCAACGACCAGCGCATGGTGTTGATGCACACCGCGGCGCTCGGCACGCTGCGGCGTGAGCTGATCGACAGCGTCGGCCTGGAGCGCGCACGCGGCTTGCTCACGCGCGCCGGCTACGAGGCGGGCGCGCGCGATGCACGGCTGGTGCGGGTGCGCTGGCCCGACGGCGACTTGGTCTCGACCTTCATGGCCGGTACCCGCTTGCACGCACTGGAAGGCGTGGTGAAGGTCGAGCCGGTCGAGTTCGAGATCGACGTGGAGCGTGGCGCCTACCACGGCGAATTCCTGTGGCACCACTCGAGCGAAGACGACGAGCACATCGAGGCCTACGGCATCGGCACCGAACCGGCCTGCTGGCAGCAACTCGGCTACGCGATGGGCTACGTCACCGGCATGCTGGGCCAGCTCGTGATCTTCCGCGAGGTCGAGTGCCGCTCGATGGGCGCGGCGGTGTGCCGTGTCATCGGCAAACACGCCGCCGCCTGGGGCGACGTGGCCGAAGACCTGCGCTACCTCAATGCGCAGCAGTTCCTGAGCACCCAGGCCTTCGGCCTTGGCGACGCGGTGTCGGCACCGGCCGCGGCCAAGCCGCGCGCTGTGCTCGGCAGCACCACGCTGGCGAACCCCGAGGGCGAGCACGAGATGGTCGGCGTGTCGTCGGCCTTCAAATCGGCCTGCCACATGCTCTCGCGCGTTGCGACCACGCGCGCGACCGTGCTCTTCACCGGCGAGTCGGGCGTGGGCAAGGAATTGTTCGCGGCCATGCTGCACCGCATCAGCCCGCGCCAGGCCAAGCCCTTCATCGCATTGAATTGCGCCGCGATCCCCGAAACCTTGATGGAGTCAGAGCTGTTCGGCGTCGAGCGCGGTGCCTTCACCGGCGCCACCAGCTCACGCCCCGGGCGTTTCGAGCGCGCCGATGGCGGCACCCTGTTTCTCGACGAGATCGGCACGCTCAGCCTGGTCAGCCAGGGCAAGCTGCTGCGTGCGCTGCAGCAGGGCGAGGTCGAGCGCGCGGGCGGCACGCGCACGCTCAAGCTCGACGTGCGCGTGGTCGCCGCCACCAACGTCGACCTGCTCGAAGAGGTGCGCGCCGGGCGCTTCCGCGAAGACCTGTACTTCCGCCTGGCCGTCTTCCCGATCCACCTGCCGCCCTTGCGCGAGCGCCGCGAAGACATCCCGCTGCTGATGAACTACTTTCTGCACCGCTACGGCCGGTTGCACGGCCGCCACGTGCTCGGCTACACGCCGCGCGCCGTGAAGGCGCTGTTGAACTACGCGTTCCCCGGCAACATCCGCGAGCTGCAGAACCTGGTCGAGCGTGGCGTGATCAGCGCCGACGAGGGCGGCATCATCGACGTGCCGCACATGCTCAGGCGCGAGCAGCTGCACGAAGAAGTGCTGTACTCGCTCGATACGGCCGGCGTGCTCGCGACCGGCGCCACCCGCGCGCCCGAGCCGAGCCCCGCCGAGGCCAAACCGGCCGGCCTTCTGGAGCAACTGGCCGGCGCCTCGGGTCAGCTGTCGCTCGAAGCGATCGAGCAGCAGTTGATGGCCGAAGCCGTGGCGCGCGCTGCGGGCAACCTCGCGGCGGCGGCACGGCTGCTCGGCCTGACGCGGGCGCAGCTTGCCTATCGGCTCAAGCGGATGCCGCCGGTGGCGGCGCAGCGGGGTTCAGCGGCGCCCCCGGGCTGAACCCGGGCCAGAGGGTCTTGATCACCGCCGCGTCGTCCTGGTCACCCAGGCCGGCGGCGACGGTGGCGCGGAACACGCGCAGCGCCGCATCGCCCAATGGCGTGTCGACGCCGGCCGCGTCGGCCATCTGCACCGCCAGGCCCACGTCTTTGGTGAGAATCGCGGCACGGGCACGTGGTGAATAGTCGCCGGCCAGCGCGCGCTTCAGCCGGTCGTGCCCGATCCATGAAGCGCCGCTCGACGCGTCGATCACGTCGAACAACACCTGCGGGTCGAGCCCGAGCCGCACGCCGAGCACCATCGCCTCGGCAGCGGCCACGAGGTTGATGCCTGCGAGCAGGTTGTTGACCAGCTTCACCCGCGCAGCGTCGCCGACCTTCGCGCCGATGTAGACAAGCCTCGCTGCCAGGTCGCGCAACAGCTTGTCGTGCGCGGCCGCGAGCGCGGGTTCGCAGGCGAGCATCATCGACAGGCTGCCGTCTTCAGCCCGTACCGGGCCGCCCGAGATCGGCGCGTCGAGCAGGTCGATCGCGTGGCCCGCCAGTTGCTCGCGAAAGCGTTCGGTGTCTTGTGCGGCGATGGTCGAGCACAGCAGCACGGCCAAGCTTGCTTCGCGCACGGGCTGCACCCCACCGTGCACCACGCCGCGCGCGCCGAACAGCACACTGTCGATCTGCGCCGCATCGACGACCACGATCACCAGCACCTCGCTCTGCGCCGCCAGCGCCGCCGGTGTGTCGCAAGCCGCGATGCCGGACGCGGCTGCGGCGGCGCATGCCGCCGGGTCGATGTCGCACACCTTCAGCGAGTAGCCCTTGCGGTGCAGGTTGCGCGCCATCGGCAGACCCATCGCGCCGATGCCGACGATCCCGATCCGCGTCGCGTGGGCGTTCATGTGCGCTTCAGCCCCGTTTGCCGGCCTTGCCGCCCGCCACCTTCATCAGCAGCTCGATCAGCAGCGCGCGTTCGGCCGGTGACAGCACACGCAAGGTGGTTTGTTCCATCGTCGAGGCGATCTTCTCGGCGCGCTGCACCAGTTCAGCACCCTTTGCGGTGAGGTGGATCTGCTGGGAACGTCGGTCTTGGGTGCTGCGCACCCGCTCGACCCAGCCACGCTCGACCATGCGGTCGAGCGTGACGGCCATGTTGGGCGGCGAGATGTCGAGCGCGGTGCCGAGCCGCTTCTGGTTGACCTGCGGGTTCGAGGCCACGAGCATCAGGATCGAGAACTCGACCACCTTCAGGTCGAGCGGCCCGAGGTGGCGCGCGAACACGCGGCGCATCGTGATCGAGGCACGCGTCGAGGCGTAGCCCACCAGGTGGGTCAGGCGCGACTGGTCGAGATCGTCGGCGCCAAGGTCGTCGATCTTCGCGGCCATGTTCAGCATGCGAGCGGCAGACACGCCAGCGGTTCGCGGCCGGCCTGGAGCATGTGCAAGGCGTGCGCCAGTTCGGGCAGCACGTAGGAAAAACAATGCTGCGCCGTGTCGCGCTTGGCACGGTGGAAAGGATCGGCCGCAAATTCGTCACGCGACGATACGGCGGCCGCGCGCGCCCACGCCTGCACGATCAGCACGAGGCCGGTGGCACGCAGGAAGTCGTCGGCCACGCGGTAGGCGAACTCCGGGTCGGTACGGGCGGCCTCGATCACTTGCGCGGTAGCCTCGCGCAACGTGGCCACCGCCGCCCGCGCTTCGGGCGTGTGCGGCCCGCCCTCGGGCAGGCCGGCAGCGATGCGGCCGAGCAGCGCAGCGAACTTCGCGCCAGCGTCGGGCAACACCTTGCGCACCAGCAGGTCGATCGCCTGGATCTGGTTGGTGCCTTCGTAGATCATCGCGATGCGGCTGTCGCGCACGCACTGCTCGATGCCCCAGTCGTGGATGTAGCCGTGGCCGCCGAACACCTGCAGCGCATCGCTCGCGATCTGGAAGCCGTTGTCGGTGAAATACGCCTTGAGCACCGGTGTGAGCAGCGACACGTCATCGTGCGCCTGCGCACGCTCGGCGGCGTCGGGCGAGTGTTCTGCCAGGTCGAGCCCGTGCGCGGTTTCCAGCGCCACGAGCCGCGCGCCTTCCACGAGCACGCGCTGGCGCAGCAGCGTGCGGCGCAAGGCCGGGTGCAGCACGATCGGGTCGGCCGCCGCGGCGGCTGGCGCGCCCGCGGGGCGCACCGCCACGCGCGACTGCAAACGCTCGTGCGCGTAACGCACGGCGTTCTGGTGCGCATTTTCGGCATGCGCCAGGCCCTGCACCGCCACGTGCAGGCGGGCCGAATTCATCATCGCGAACATTGCCGCCAGGCCACGATTCGGCTCGCCGACCAGCCAGCCGGTGGCGCCTTCGAGGCTCATCACACAGGTGGCGCTGCCCTTGATGCCCATCTTCTTTTCGATGCCGTCGCAGCGAATGGTGTTGCGGCGGCCGTCGGGCAGGAATTTCGGCGCGACGAACAACGAGATGCCCTTGCTGCCCACTGGCGCGTCGGGCAGGCGCGCGAGCACCAGGTGCACGATGTTGTCGGTCAGGTCGTGTTCGCCGCCCGAGATGAAGATCTTGTTGCCGCTCAGGTGAAAGCTGCCGTCGGCCTGCGGCTCGGCGCGGCATTTGAGCAGGCCGAGGTCGGAACCGGCCTGCGCTTCGGTGAGGCACATGGTGGCCAGCCATTCGCCGCTCGCCACCTTGCCGAGGTAGGCGGCCTTCAATTCGGGCGACGCGTGCGCGTGCAGGCAGTCGTAGGCACCGTGCAGCAGGCCCGGGTACATGGTCCAGGCGTGATTGGCCGCGGCGAGCATCTCGAACAGCGCGGCGTTGATCACCTGCGGCAGGCCCTGCCCGCCGTGTTCGGGGGCACAGGCCAGCGCCGGCCAGCCGGCATCGACGAAGGCGCGGTAGGCCTCACGAAAGCCCTTGGGCGTGCGCACTTCGCCCTCTTTCCAGTGGCAGCCTTCGAGGTCACCCCCCGCGTTGGTGGGCGCGAGCACGTCGCGCGCGAACTTGGCGGCTTCGCCCAGCACTTGCTGCGCGGTGTCGGCGTCGAGCTCGGCGAATGCCGCCAAGCGAGCCCATTGCGCGGGCAGGCCGAGCACGTCTTCGATCACGTAGCGCATGTCGCGCAATGGTGGCTCGTAGTGCCACATCAAACTGAACTCAGCCGGCGCCGGGCCGCGCCAAGGCGGCTGAGCGCCCCCTCGGGGGGGTGAGCCCGCATCGAGCGAGCGCCTGCGCGCTCGCGAGTGGCTGGCGAACGCCATGCGGCCTGCAAGCCGCATGGCAGGAGCGAAGCGACGTGGGGGCCGTCATGTCATGCGCTCTTGCGCGCGGCGCCGAGGTAGGTGTCGATCACACGCGAGTCTTTGGCCAGATCGGAAGCCGGGCCTTCGAGCGCGATCTCGCCCATCTCGAGCACGTAGCCGTAGTCGGCCACCTCGAGTGCGGCGCGTGCGTTCTGCTCCACCAGCAGGATTGTCACGCCGGTGCTGCGCAAGCCGTCGATGATGCGGAAGATCTCTTTCACCACCAGCGGCGCCAGGCCGAGGCTGGGTTCGTCGAGCATCAGCAGGTCGGGTTTGCTCATCAGGGCGCGGCCGACCGCGAGCATCTGGCGTTCGCCGCCCGAGAGCGTGCCGGCGAGTTGGGCGCGGCGCTCTTTCAGACGCGGGAACAAGGTGTAGACGTGTTCCATCGCCGCAGCGCTGTCTTTCACACCCATGCGCACCTGGCGGTACGCGCCGAGCAGCAGGTTGTCTTCGACCGGCATGGTGCCGAACAGCGCGCGCGTTTCGGGCACCAACGCCACGCCCTGCATCACACGCTCTTCGAGCGAGTTCAGCGTGACCGAGCGCCCTTGGTAGTCGATGCTGCCGCGCGACGGCAGCACGCCCATCAGCGCGTTCAGCATCGTCGACTTGCCGGCGCCGTTGGGGCCGATCACGGTGATGACGCTGCCCTTTTTTGCGCTCAGGTTCAGGCCGTGCAAGACTTCGGCGCGGCCGTAACCGGCGTGCAGGTCTTTGACGTTCAACAACAGGTCGTTCGACGTGCTCGACATCATGCCTCCCGCAGGGCCGCCCCAAGGGAGGCGTGCGCCTCCTCGGGGGGCAGTGAACGAAGTGAACGTGGGGGCTTCATTTCAGTGCTCCGTGCCGAGGTAGGCGGCGCGAACCGCGGGGCTGGCCTGCACGACATCGGGTGTGCCTTCGATCAGCTTGGTGCCGAACTCCATCACCACCACCCGGTCGACCAGGCCCATCACCAGGTCCATGTCGTGTTCGACGATCAGGATCGACAGGCCTTCGCCGCGCAACTGCCGCAACACATCGGACAGCCCCTGCTTTTCTTTCAGGCGCAAGCCGGCGGCCGGCTCGTCGAGCAACAGCAGCATCGGGTCGGCGCACAGCGCACGCGCGATCTCCATCAAGCGCTGCGGCCCGAGCGCCAGGTTGCCGGCGAGCTCGTGCATGCTGGCTTCCATGCCGAT
Source organism: Burkholderiales bacterium (assembly GCA_039930465.1). Taxonomy (GTDB): domain Bacteria; phylum Pseudomonadota; class Gammaproteobacteria; order Burkholderiales; family Burkholderiaceae_C; genus LMDS01. The sequence continues at coordinate 14,225 of JBDTTU010000031.1, read as the reverse complement.
GCGGCGGAGCTGTTTCTCGGCTTCCTTCAGCAGTTGGCGTTCTTCGGCGCGGTCGAGCCGGAACATCGCCGAAGCCACCCCACGGCTGCCGCGCAAATGCGCACCGAGTGCCACGTTTTCGAGCACGGTCATGCCGGCGATCATCTTCACATGCTGGAAGGTGCGCGACACGCCGCGGCGCGCGATCTCGCGCGAAGGCAGGCTGTCGACGCGTTGCCCAAGCAAGGTGACGGCGCCGCGTGTCACCGGCAGCACACCGGTCACGAGGTTGAAGGTGGTCGACTTGCCGGCGCCGTTCGGCCCGATCAGACCGAGGATCTCGCCGGCCCGCACCTGGAAGCTCACATCGTTCACGGCCACGAGGCCGCCGAATTCCTTGCGCGCCGCGTTCACGTCGAGCACCACCTCGCCATGCGGCGGGCGCGCGCGCTCGGGCAAGGCGGCGGCATCGGCCCAATCGTTCTTGCGCTGCACGCGCGGCAGGCGTGCTTCGATGAAGGCCCAGACGCCGTCGCGCGCGTACTGCAGCACCAGCACCAGCAGGACGCCGAACACGATGATCTCGTAGTTGCCACTGCCGCCCAGCAGCTTGGGCAAGAGCACCTGCAGCTGGTCTTCGAGGATCTTCACGAGACCGGCACCGAGCAGCGCGCCCCACACGTGGCCGACACCGCCGATCACGGCCATGAACAGGTACTCGATGCCCATCTTCAGACCGAAGGGCGACGGGTTCACGGTGCGCTGGAAGTGCGCGAACAACCAGCCCGACACGCTGGCGAGCAGGGCCGCGAGCACGAAGGCGGTGACCTTGGTCTGGAAGGTGTTCACGCCCATCGCTTCGGCCATGGTGGAGCCGCCTTTCACCGCACGCAGCGCGCGGCCGGTGCGCGAGTCGAGCAGGTGCGTGACGGCGATCGCGGCCAGCACGACGATGGCCCACAGCAGGTAGAAGAAACTGCGGCCGGTGTTGAGCTCGGTGCCGAAGAAGCGGATCGCGGGCACGCCGAGCAGGCCGTCGTACTTGCCGAGTGCGTCGATGTTGCCGAGCAGGTAGTACAGGCTCAGTCCCCAGGCGATCGTGGCCAGCGGCAGGTAGTGGCCCGACATGCGCAGCGTGAGCCAGGCCAGCGCGAGCGCGGCCAGGCCGGTGACGACCAGACCGATCCAGACCGTGAACCACGGCGACACGCCGTGCGTGAGCGTGAGGTAGGCGGCCGTGTAGGCGCCGAGCCCGACGAACGCGGCCTGGCCGAACGATGTGAGCCCGGCAATGCCGGTCAGCAGCACCAGGCCGATCACGACCAGCGTGTACAGGCCGATGTAGTTGGCCTGCGTGATCCAGAACTCGGGCACCGGCAGGAGCGGCATGGCCGCGAGCGCGAGCACGAAGATCAGGAGGGCGATGCGACGGAAAACCATGGCTACTCTTCGTCGTCGTCGGGGCCGTGCTGGAACGAGCGCCAGAGCAGCACGGGAATGATCAGCGTGAAGACGATCACTTCCTTGAACGCGCTCGCATAGAACGAGCTGAAGCTCTCGAGGACGCCGACGAGAAGCGCGCCGAGCGCCGCCGCCGGATAGCTCGCCATGCCGCCGAAGATGGCGGCGACGAAGCCTTTCAGGCCGATCAGGAAGCCCGAGTCGTAGAAGATCGTCGTCGTCGGCCCGATCAGGAGGCCGGAGAGCGCGCCCATGAAGGCCGCCAGGCCGAAGCTGAGCTTGCCGGCGCCCGAGGTCGAGATGCCCATGAGGCGGGCGCCGAGCCGGTTGACCGCGGTCGCGCGCAACGCCTTGCCGAGCAAGGTACGCTCGAAGAACAGGAACAGGCCGAGGATCAGGGCGACGGCGACCGCGAAGATGATGATCGTCTGACCCGACAGGGTGAGCGGCCCGAGCGTGAAGCGCTGCTCCCAGAAGCTCGGGTTGCGAAAGCCCTCGGCGCCGAAGAAGACCAGGCCGAGCCCGGTCAGCGCGAAGTGCACGCCGACCGAGACGATCAGCAGCACCAGCACGGTCGCGTCGGCGAGCTTTTCATACGCCAGCCGGTACACCAGCGGCCCGAGCGGCGTGACGATCGCCAGCGTGAGCAGGCTTTGCAGCAACAGCGGCAGTTTCAGCGGCGCAGCCCACCACGTGACGACCACCACGAGCACCGGCAGCACCAGCGCCTTACCCGCCGCCGCCATCACGCGCGGCAGCGGCAAACCGCGCCGCAGCCCGGCCACCATGTCGAGCACCGCCGCCAGCAACGCCAGCACGAGCAACAGCCAGACAGTGCCTGGCACCTTGCCGAGCTGCAGCAGCGCGAGCGTGAGCGCGCCGTAGGCGACAAACTCGCCCTGCGGAATGAAGATCACGCGCGTGACGGCGAACACCAGCACGGTGGCCAGGCCCAGCAAGGCGTAGATGGCACCGTTGGTGACGCCGTCCAGCATCAAGATGCTGGCGATCGAGAAGTCCATGAAAGGCCTTGTGGTGGTGCGGTGGCGGACCTGCCGGGTCTTACTCGACCTTCCAGTCGCCGTTGACCACTTTCAGCATCACACCGGTCTCGTTGGTGAAGCCCCAGTGGTCGGCCGCGGTCCAGTTCATCACGCCGTGCGAGAAGATCGTGCGGCCCATCGTTTCCATGCCTTCCTTGATGGCAGCACGGAATTCCTTGGTGCCGGGCTTGGCCTTCTTCAGCGCACCGGGCAGCACCTTTTCGAGCGTGATCAGCATGTCGTAGGCGTGGCCGGCGAACTGGTTGCGGTTGCCTGCGCCATAAGCCTTTTCGTACTTCTGAACGAAGTCGATCGCCACTTTCTTCGACGGGTGGCTGTCAGACAGCTGCTCGGCGATCACGGCCGGACCGGAGACGACGTAGGTGCCGTCGATGGCCTTGCCACCCACGCGCATCAGGTCGCGCGTGGCGGCAGCGTGGGTCTGGTAGATCTTGCCCTTGTAGCCCCGATCGAGGATGCCAACTTCGGGCATCGCAGCACCACTGCCCGAGGCCACGACGAGAATCGCGTCGGGGTTGGCCGAGACGAGCTTGAGCGCCTGCCCGGTCACGCTGGTGTCGGAGCGCGCGAAGCGCTCGACGGCCACCACCTTGATGCCGGCCGGCGCGGCAACCGCGCTGAAATCTTTGAGCCAGCTTTCGCCATAGGCGTCGGTGTAGCCGATGAAGCCGACCGTCTTCACGCCGTTCTTCTTCATGTGCTCGACCATGGCGTGGGCCATCACGGCTGTCGACTGCGGCAGCCGGAAGGTCCAGGCGTCTTTGCCGGGCGGCAGCGAGACCGGCGAGAACGCGATCTGCACCGTGCCCGATTCAGCGGCCACGTCGGCCATGGCCGCAGCCACCGGCGTGGCGGCCGAACCGCCGATGATGTCGACCTTGTCTTCGGTGATGAAACGTTTGGCGTTGACGACGCCCTTGGTCGGGTCGGTCGCGTCGTCGAGGATGATCAGGTTGACCTTCTCGCCGGCAATGGTCTGCGGCCACAGCAGGAACTGGTTCTTCATCGGAATGCCCAGGCCCGACGCGGGGCCGGTGAGCGGCAGGCTGATGCCGATGTTGATGTCGGCCTGGGCCAGCGTGGCGGTGAGCAGCGTGGCCATCGCGGCGACGAGTGTGCGAACGTTTGTCATGGGTGTCTCCTTCAGATTTTTCGGGGGTGAAAGCAGGGTTGAAACGCTCAGGCGCAGAGCGCGCGAATGTCTTCGGGCACGGCAATGGCGCGCAGGCGGTCGGGGTCGTGCTCGTCGCGCTTGACGAAGGCGCGCACTTCACGGCCTTCGCAGATCAGGTCTTCAGCGGCGCCGCCCTTGCCAGCGCGGGTCACGCGGTGTTTCTGCACGATGACCTTGCTGCGCCACTCTTCGATGTGCGTGGTGATCGTCACCGTTTCGCCGTAGGTGGCGGCCTTGTGGAACTGGGTGTTGATCTCGAGCAGCGGCGTGCCGACGATGCCCCGTGTCTTCACGAGCTCGCGCCAGGGCGGCACACCGCACTGCATGAAAAACGACAGCGAGGCCGTGTCCATCCAGCGCAGGAAGTTTGGGAAGAACACGATGCCCGCAGGGTCGCAGTCGCCAAAGGCGATGTCGACACGGTGGGTGGTGGAGCGCGGCATGGGCAGGGTGCGGACTGTGGGTTGGCGAGCGGTCAGCGTGGCGCCATGCGCAAGGCGCCGTCGAGGCGAATCACTTCGCCATTGAGCGCGAGGTTCTCGACGATAGCGGCAGCCAGGTGCGCGAACTCTTCGGGTTTGCCCAGCCGCTTCGGGAACGGGATGCTCGCCGCAAGCGATTCCTGCACCGGCAGCGGCAGCTCGGCCATCAGGGGCGTGAGGAACAGGCCCGGCGCGATGGTGACGACACGCACGCCGAACTGCGCCAGATCTCGCGCCAGCGGCAAGGTGAGCGCCACCACGCCGCCTTTCGATGCGGCATAAGCTTCTTGCCCGACCTGCCCGTCGAAGGCCGCAACCGACGCGGTGTTGACGATCACGCCACGCTCGCCATCTTGCAATGGGTCGAGCTTGACGATTTCGGCCGCGGCCAGGCGGATCACGTTGAAGGTGCCGATCAGGTTCACCTCGACCACTTTCCTGAAGTCTTCGAGCGGCATCGGCGTACCGTCTTTGCCGATCAGGCGCTTGGCGGTGCCGATGCCGGCGATGTTCATCAGGATGCGCGCCGGGCCGTGGGCCTCGCGTGCGGCATTCAGCGCGGCGATCACGCTGTCGGATGAAGTGATGTCGCAGCCCACACCGATGCCGCCGATCTCGGCCGCCACGGCTTGCGCGCCTTCGGCGTTGCGGTCGAACACCGCCACTTTCGCGCCACGTTTGGCGAGCTCGCGTGCGGTCTGCGCGCCGAGGCCCGAAGCGCCGCCGGTGACGATCGCGGCTTGTCCTTGAATGTTCATGGTGTGGGTCCGAAACGTTTCAACGCCGCGGCAGGATGACGCTGTCGTCACCGCCTGCGAACAAATGCTCGACCAGCGCGTCGCGGTGCGTCAGCACCGCGCGCTGGTTGATCGAACCCTTGTCGGTGATCTCGCCGCGGTCGATGCTGGGCGGGTCGACGAGCACGATGCTGCGGGCCACGCGCGTGGCGCTGCCAGTGCCGCTGGCGAACAGCTCGTCGGCGAGCTTCTGGAAGAAGGCGCGCACCGGCGCCGAAGCCAGCACGGCGAGCGTCGGCGTGTTCGGCGCGGCGCCCGCGAGTTCGCGGCAGACGTCGAGGCGCGGAAAGATCAGCAGGCCGATTTCGTTGCGGTTGATGCCGGCGACCACCACCTCTTGCACGCAGGGACTGCCGGCGGCAATGACCTTCGCGCGCAGCGGGCCGACCGAGACAAAAGTGCCGGTGGCGAGCTTGAAGTCTTCGGCGATGCGGCCGTCGAACGCGAAGCCGAGCTGCTGCTGCTGCGGGTCGACGTATTTCAGTGCGTCGCCGCTGACGTAAAAGCCCTCGGCGTCGAACGATTCCTGCGTCTGCTCGGGCGCACGCCAGTAACCGGGCGTGACATTCGGGCCGCGGTAGCGCACCTCGAGCTTGTCGTCGACCGGCGTGAGCTTGACTTCCATGCCGGGCGCCGGCAGGCCGATGTAGCCCGACTTCACGACCGGCCCGTTGGCGCAGATCGCGAACGGCGCGGTCTCGGTCATGCCCAGGCCGGTCAGCATGCGGATGCGCTCGCCGCAGGCCAGCTCGGCCATGCGATCGAGCTTGTCCCACACCGGCTGCGACAGGCCGGCGCCAGCGAAGAACAGCATCTTCACGCGGCTGAAGAAGCGGTCGCGCAGCGCGGCATCAAGCTCGAGCGCGTTGGCGATTTCCTCGAAGCCCTTGGGCACGTTGAAGTAGACCGTGGGCGCGATCTCGCGCAGGTTGCGCAGCGTCTCGCCGATGTGCGCGGGCGTGGGTTTGCCTTCGTCGATGTAGAGCGTGCCGCCGTTGTAGACAGTGAGGCCGACGTTGTGGTTGCCGCCAAAGGTGTGGTTCCAGACCAGCCAATCGATCAAGACCGGGCGCTCTTGCCCCAGCGACGGGAAACACTGCAGGATCATCTGCTGGTTGCTGCACAGCATGCGCTGCGTGTTGATCACGCCCTTGGGCAGCTTGGTCGAGCCCGAGGTGAACAAGAACTTGGCGATCGTGTCGGGGCCGACCTTCGCATGCGCTTCGTCGACCTGTGCGGTCGGCACGGTGGCCAGCAGGTCGTCGAAGCTCAGCGTCTGGCGGCCCTCGATGGCGCCGCTCGTGAGCACCACCGTCGCGTCGGCCGGCACCGTGGCCGTGATGGCCTTGCCGAAGGCCGAGGCGCTCGATGCGAACACCAGCCCTGGCGTGAGCACACCCAGAATGTGCTTGAGCTTGCCGTAGTCTTGCGACACCGTGGAATAGGCCGCCGAGATCGGCGCGAACGGCACGCCGGCGAGCATGGCGCCAAAGCCGAGCAGCAGTTGTTCGAGGTCGTTGTCGGAAAGAATCGCCACCGGCCGCTCGGCCGAGAGCTTCATGTTGATCAGCGCCTGCGCGATGCAGCGTGCACTGTGCAAAGCCTGCGCGTAACTGATGCGGCGCCAGTCGCCGCCCTGGTGGCGCTTGGCAGCGAGCGTGTGGTCGGGCTCGATGGCAGCCCAGTGCAGCAGCCGGTCGGTCAGGCGCTGCGGGTAAGGCTGCAGCGCTTCGGTGGACGTGACGAGCGTGCTGCCGTCGGCCGCAGCCGTGAAGTGGGCCGAAAGCGAACCGCCCAGAGGCAGGCTGCGGTACTTGGGCGCGGCCACGGCACTCATGACTTTGCCACCTTGGCCGCCTTGCCTTCGAGGAAAGCACGCATGCGCACCTTGGCCGCTTCGTCGCCGCCGGCGATCGCGGCCATCAGCGATTCGGTGAACAGACCGTCGCTCTGGCTCATGTCGGCGATGCGCGGCAACGCGTGCATGACCGCGAAATTCGAGAGCGGTGCGTTGGCGGCGATCCTCTCGGCCAGCGCCAGCGCCTTGGTCAGCCCCGCGCCGTCTTCGACCAGGTACTGCGACAAGCCGATGGCAAGACCCTCGACCGCGTCGTACACCCGCCCGGTCAGCATCATGTCGGCCATGCGCGCCACGCCGATCAGGCGCGGCACTCGCGCCGAGCCACCGCCGCCGACGAACAAACCACGCTGGCCTTCCGGCAGGCCATAGAAGGCGCTGGCTTCGGCCACCCGCACATGCGCCGCACTCGCCAGCTCCAGCCCGCCGCCGACCACAGCTCCGTGCAACACGGCGACCACCGGCACACGGCCGAACTGGATTTGCTCGAACGCGGCGTGCCACGAACGCGAATGCAATACGCCTTCGGCGACCGAGCGCTCGCCAAGTTCAGACAGGTCGAGCCCGGCGCAGAAGTGCTCGCCTTCGCCGCTGATGACCACGGCACGGGTGGTCTCGGGCAAGTTGACGAAAGCGGTTTGCACCTGCGCGATCAACGGGTCGTTGAGGGCATTGCGCTTGGCCGCCCGGTACAGCCGCAAGTGCGTGACAGTGGCGCTGTGCTCGATGCGCAACAGCTCGAGTTGCGCGAGCAAGCCGGTCGCGGCGACAAAGGACTGAGACATGGGCTCCCGATCAAAGTTGATTAATTGTATTAACCAATTTGGCAAGGTGCATCTTGGTACAAACCCTAGATGCACAACGCCATTTCACTTCGAATCATCTGCCAATTTTGAAGAATTGCAAGTGCAATCCAACTACGGGAAAGCCATGAGAGCAAAGTCCATTGTAGTTATTAAAGTTAAATACATTAAACAAGCGAGTCTCACCGCTCCGAGTGCACCGGTCGACCGCTGCGTCGGCCACTTTGCAAAGGAAGCTGGCACATGAACCACCCACTCCGGGCCGCCACCGGCGCGCTCAGCCTGCTGACCCTGATGTCCGCTTGCGGCGGCAGCGACGACCCCGCGCCGCTGCCGCAGCTCAGCGCGGCGACCGGGGCGAGCATCGCCTACTGCGCCGAGCTGGCCACGCGCATCAGTTTTCCGAACACCAGCATCACCGCCGCCACGCCCGTGGCGGCTGGCACGCTCACGGTGGCCGGAACGCCGATCGGCGCGCACTGCCTGGTCACCGGAAACATGAACGAGCGCACCAGCACCGTCGACGGCAACGCCTACGCCATCGGCTTCCAGATGCGCCTGCCAAACGCCTGGAACGGGCGCTTCTTCTATCAGGCCAACGGTGGCACCGACGGCAGCATCGGCACCGCGACCGGCGGGGTGAACGGTGGCGCCGGCCTGACGAACGCACTCAACCTGGGCTTCGCGGTGCTCAGCTCCGACGCCGGCCACCTCGGTTCGTTGGGGCCGAATTTCGGCATCGACCCGCAGGCCCGGCTCGACTACGGCTACAACGCCGTCGCCGCACTCACGCCGATGGCCAAGAGCGCCATCAACTCGGCCTACGGCAAGCGCCCCGACCGCTCATACATCGGCGGTTGCTCCAACGGCGGGCGCCATACGATGGTGGCCTCCGCGCGCTTCGCCGACCAGTACGACGGCTTCCTCGTCGGCGACCCGGGCTTCCGCTTGCCGCTCGCGGCGATCGCGAACGTGGCCGCCTACCAGAGCTACGCCACTGTGGCGAGCGATCCGGCCGATGTCTCGACCGGCTACACCCAGACCGAGCGCACCTTGGTCGCCAACGCGGTGCTCGCCAAGTGCGACGCGCTCGACGGCAGCACCGACGGCCTGGTGCAGGACACCAACGCCTGCCAGGCCGCATTCAACCTCGACCGCGACGTACCGACCTGCACCGGCGCGCGCGACGGCACCTGCCTCTCGGCCGCGCAGAAGTTGGTGATCGGCAAGCGCTTCTCGGGCGTCACGACCAGCACCGGCACGAAGTTCTATTCGAGCTGGCCTTATGACACCGGCGTGGCCAGCGGCAACACGCCGACCTGGTACTGGACGGCGCCGTGGCAGCGCGACGCGGGTGCGATCGCGTTCATCTGGCAAGTGCCGCCCGAGAGCCCGACCGGCTTCGACGGAACCGCGTTTGCCGCGACGAGCAACATCGACACGCTGCTCGCCAAGATTCAAGCGACCAACGCGACCTACACCGAGAATGCACTGTCGTTCATGACACCGCCCAGCCCGAGCCAGCTCGGCACACTGAAAAACCGTGGCGCCAAGATGATGGTCTACCACGGCGCCAGCGACCCGATCTTCTCGAGCGACGACACGACCACCTGGTACAACGACGTGCGCGCCTCGAACAGCGGCGATGCCAGCGCCTTCGCGCGCTTCTACCGCGTGCCCGGCATGACGCACTGCTCGGGCGGCGTGACCACCGACCAGTTCGACATGCTCACGCCGCTGGTCGCCTGGGTCGAGCAAGGCCAGGCGCCCGACAGCGTGACGGCCAGTGCGCGCGGCGTCGGCAATGCGGCCGGTGCCAACGTCGACATTCCCACAACTTGGTCGCCCACCCGCAGCCGCCCGCTCTGCCCTTACCCAAAAGTGGCAAAGTACAAGGGCAGCGGCGACATCGAACTGGCCGCGAGCTTCAGCTGCCAATAGGCGCAGCACGTTTGCCGAGGACCCCATGGACATTCAGAACCTGATCGCGATCGACACCCACACGCACCTCGAGGTGTCGTGCTGGAACCCGTTCGACAACTACGGCGAGGAATACGACCGCGCCGCCGACAAGTACTTTCGCTCCAGCAAGCGGCCGACCATGGCCGAGTCGCTCGCCTACTACCGCGAAAAGAAGATCGGGTTCGTGATGTTCACGGTCGACGCCGAAACCCAGATGGGCCGGCGCCGCATTCCGAACGAAGAGATCGCCGAGGCGGCTGCGGCCAACAGCGACATCATGATCGCCTTCGGCAGCGTCGACCCGCACAAGGGCAAGATGGGCGCACGCGAGGTGCGCAAGCTGATCGAATCGCACGGCGTGAAAGGCTTCAAGTTCCACCCCACGGTGCAGGGCTTCGAGCCCTACGACAAGATGGCCTGGCCGCTCTACGAGGTGATCGCCGAGTACAAGCTGCCGGCCATCTTCCACAGCGGCCACTCGGGCATCGGCAGCGGCATGCGCTGCGGTGGTGGCTTGCGTTTGCAGAACTCGAACCCGATGTTGCTCGAAGACGTGGCGATCGACTTCCCCGACATGCAGATCGTGGTCGCGCACCCGTCGTGGCCCTGGCAGGACGAAGCGTTGTCGCTGGCGATGCACAAGCCCAACGTGTGGATCGATCTGTCAGGCTGGAGCCCGAAGTACTTTCCGCCTCAGCTGGTGCAATACGCCAACACGCTGCTCAAAGACCGCATGCTGTTCGGCAGCGACTTCCCGCTGATCCAGCCCGACCGCTGGATGAAAGACTTCGCCGAAGCCGGCTTCAAGCCCGACGTGCACCCGCTGATCCTGAAGGACAACGCGGTGCGTTTGCTGGGGCTCTCGTAGTTCGCCACCGCACCCAGCCCGATCGCTTGCAAGCGATCGGTCGTTCGCCAGGCACATGACAGTGCGCAGGCACTGTCATGCCGCTCACCCCGCCGTCACCACCTGGTTGCGCCCGCCGAACTTGGCGGCGTACAAGCGCCGGTCGGCCAGCGTCAGCAAGCCAGCACCATCAACCGCTTCGAAGGCCGCGGCCACGCCGATGCTGACCGACACGTGCAGGCCTTCTGCCACCGCGCCCCAGGGCGTGGCCTCCACCGACGCGCGCAGGCGGTGCGCCACGTCGGCGGCAGCCTCGTGCGCCACCCCGAACAGCGCGAGCACGAACTCTTCGCCGCCGTAGCGCACGGCGAGGTCGGCGCTGCGGCAGTTCTGCTGGATCAGCGTGGCCACGCGGCGCAACACTTCATCGCCGATCGCGTGACCGAAGCGGTCGTTGACCTGCTTGAAGTGGTCGAGGTCGAGCAGCAACAGCGTGACGGGCTCGCCCTGTTCGACCCGCGGCAGGCTTTCGCTCATCCACAGGTCGAGCGCACGCCGGTTGCCCAGGCCGGTGAGCGGGTCGAGCGTGGCCTGGCGCGCCCAGGTGCTGGTGAGCCGCGCCAGCTCGATGCGCAACTCGCGCCGCGAAATCGTGCTGAGCGCGGCTTCGTCGGACTTGCGGCGGTCGATGCTGCGCACTTGTTTCAGCGCTTCGAGCGCAGCCTGGAAGTCGCCGGCCGCCTCTTCGACGCGCGACAACCCTTCGGTCGCTTCCTGCAGGTCGGGCAGCGTGCCGCCGTCTTTCAGGATCTCGATCGAGCGCAGGTAACTTTCGCGCGCTTCCGGCAATCGCTGCTGGGCTTCGAAACAACGCCCGATCTCGCAGTGGCACAGGCCCTCGTTGGGGCGCATGCCGAAGCCGCTGTAACGCAGCAGCAGCGCCTGCAGTTCGACGATGGCCTCAATGTGCCGGCCGCACTGGCGCAGCGTGATCGCGTGGTTGCCCAGTGCCATGACTTCAAGCGTGGACAAGCCCGCCGCACCGGTCTGCGCTACGAGCGCCTGCCAGTCATCGAGCAGGCCGCGCAATTCGGCGCTGCGCTCGTCAGAGCTTTCGGGCAACGACACCGCACGCCGGTTGCGCGCGTTGTTGAGCGACAGGCGCGCGACAAGCCGGTCGTAAGGCGCGGCATCGGGCTCGAGCAGCGCGCAGGTTTCGGTCAGGCATGACAGCGCCTGCTGGTGCCGCCCGACGAGTGAGCAGCACACGCCGACGCTGCGCAGCACGTCGGCCAGGCGCTTCGGGTCGTTGATGTCGCGCGCCACTTCTTCGGCCCGTTCGAGCGTGGTGATGGCCGAGGCGTGGTCACCGGCCGAACGCAGCGACGCGGCAATGCGCACCATCGCGTCGCAAACGCCAGGCATCGAGCGGCCACTGCGGAACGCGTCACCGGCCGAGACCGCGGCGCGCAAGGCATCGAGGTTGTCGCCAGCGCTCCAGCATGCCGACGAAAGCGCCAGCAGCACCTTGCCACGCTCGTCGCCCGAGTAGTTCGGCAGCTCGCGGCGCGCCGCGTCGATGGCCTGGCTCAGCGCACCTTCTTCGACCCAGCGGTTCAGTTGAGCGACGAAATCCGGCGGCATGGTGACAGGGGGGCGAGCTGGGGTGCGGGTCAATATATCAGCCTGCCCTCAAACGCAGCGCCTGACCGCCGTCAGTAGGTCTCGACGTGGAAGCGGCCTTCGTCCACCAGCCGCTGGTGCAACGCAGGCCAGTCGATGCCGGCGCCGGCGTCGCGCAGGGCCTCGAGCACGCCGGTCTCCATGCCCTTCAGCCCGCAGAGGTAGACGCAGCTGTCGCCGCGCAGCAGCTCGGCCACATCGGCCGCGCGCTCGCGCATGCGGTCTTGCACGTACTGGCGCGGCTGCCCCGGCACGCGCGAGAACGCGAGCTGCGTGTTGATGAACTCGGCCGGCAGCTTGGTCAGCGGCCCGAAATACGGCAGCTCTTCGGGCCGGCGCGCGCCGAAGAACAGCATCAAGCGGCCCGGCACAGCCTGGCCCGCTGCACGCAGGCGGCGGCGGTGCTCGGTCATCGCGCGCATCGGCGCCGAGCCGGTGCCGGTGCACACCATCAGGATGTTCGAGCCGGCATGGTTCGGCATCAGAAAGCTCGCGCCGAACGGGCCGGTGACCTGCACCGTGTCGCCTTTTTGCAGGTCGCACACGAAGCTCGAGCACACACCGGGAATCGGCTCGACGGCATCGCTCTCGACGACGCGCTTCACGGTCAGCGACAGGTTGTTGTAACCCTCGCGCTCGCCGGTGCGCGGGCTCGCCACCGAATACATGCGCGGGTGGTGCGGCCGGCCGTGCGCGTCTGCGCCGGGCGGGATGATGCCGATCGACTGGCCTTCGAGCACGGGGAACGGCAGCGAGCCGAAATCGAGCACGATGTGGCGCACGTCGCCACTGGCGTGTTCGCCGGTCAGGCGCAGGTTGCCGGCGACCGTCGCGCTGATCGGGTTCTTCACGCCGTGCAGATGGGTCTGCGGCACGGCGGCGGAGTGCGGCGGCTTGGTGCTCGAAGGCGACACCGCTGCGTTGACCTGCGTCGGCGCTTCGTCACCGCCAACGAGTGTGGCGAGCGAGTCGTCGGCCGTGGTCGCACCGGCTTGCTCGGTCGTCGGCAGCTCGTCCCAGCCGAGCTGTTCCTGCAGCGTGAACACCTTCGCCCGCTCGACGATGCGCCAGTGGTCGATGCTGCCGGTGGGGCACGGGCTCAGGCACGCACCGCAGGCGTTGCAGACTTCGGCGTTGACGACGTAGTTGCGATCGTCGTGCGTGATCGCATCGACCGGGCAGGTCTCTTCACAGGTGTTGCAGCGGATGCAGACTTCGGGGTCGATCAGGTGCTGCTTGATCAGCGTGACTTCGGAGATGCCCGTGGCGGAACGATGCACCGCTTCAATTGAAGCGGATGTACTCGAAATCCACCGGCTGCTTGTTGATGCCGATGGCCGGCGGCGCGATCCAGTTCGCGTACTTGCCGGTCTTGACCACACGGCCCATCAGCGACGCCACGTAGGCGCGGTCTGCTTCGGTGGCGAGCCAGCGGTCGACGTTGGCGGCCCATTCCGTTTCGCTGATCGCCTTGGCTTCCGGGCTCACGCGCACGCCGGCAAAGGTGCCGATGTGGCGGTTGAAGGCCTTGTGCGGGAGCGTCAGGCGGAAGGCGAGGCCGGCCTTTTCGATCACCTTGTTCCAGCGGCCGATGCCACCGGCGGAATCCTTGATGAAGTCGTCGCGCAGCACTTCGTTCAGCGCGTTCAACATCGGCACTTCCTTCTCGACCAGCATGCCGTTTTTCACTTCCAGAATCTTGTAGCCCTCACCCTTGAGCGAGTGGTCATCGCTGCGCTTGGTCTCTTCGTAGCGGCCTTTCGGACCCGAGCTGTAGAAGATCGCCGCGTTGCTCGACTGGTCGGCGCCGAACAGGTCGATGGTCACGCTGTAGTGGAAGTTCAGGTAACGCTGGATCGTGGGCAGATCGATCACGCCGAGCTTGCGCAATTCGGCCGGGTCTTCGATGCCGGTTTCTTTCATCACCTGTCAGGTGCGCTGGATCGTGCGCGACACGCCACTCTCGCCCACGAACATGTGGTGCGCTTCTTCGGTCAGCATGAACTTGGTGGTGCGTGCGAGCGGGTCGAAGTCACTTTCGGCGAGCGCGTTGAGCTGGAACTAGTGTAGTGTTGCACTCTTGTGGGAACGTTTATGAGTCCTGCCGCACCAATG
>JBDTTU010000030.1:0-44215 GCA_039930465.1 Burkholderiales bacterium | reverse complement strand
CCGAGCGCGAGCAGTACGTGATGAGCATGTACTACGAACACGACATGAACCTGAAAGAGATCGCGGCGGTGCTCAAGGTCACCGAGTCGCGGGTTTGCCAACTGCACAGCCAGTCGATCGCGCGCTTGCGTGTGAAGCTGCGCGCTTACTGAGCTTCACGCCATGAGCATGCTTTCGTCGATCTGGGGGCGCAAAGCGCCGCTGCCGGTGCCGGCTGCGTGGGCCGACTCGGCACCACCCGAGGCACAGCCCGACCTGCGTGCGGCGATCCAGACGTTCGGCCAGCAGGCCTCGATCATCGGCCGCGAATCGGCCGAAGCGCGCGGGCTGCTCGACGACACGACCAAGGTTTCCGAACGCGGCGTGCTCGCCGTCGCTTCGCTCACGTCTCAGGTCAAGGACATCAACGGTGCGCAGACCACCATTGGCGGCGCTTCGAGCGCCGGCCTGAGTGCGGTCGAGCGGGTGCGGGTGGCGGTGGAAAACGTGGGCCGCGAAGTCGGCGCCGTGGTCGCCACGCTGCGCGACGTGGCCCAGGCCGCGCAGAGCATCACGCAGATCGCGCTGCAGACCCGGCTGGTGGCGTTCAATGCGTCGGTCGAGGCCAAACGCGCCGGTGATGCCGGGCGCGGTTTTGGTGTGGTGGCCGACGCGGTGAAAGACCTGGCCGGCAAGGTCGAGTCGTCATCGATCGAGATCATGCGCACCGTGAGCCTGCTCGACAAGCGCATCGATGCGCTGGCGCGCGAGATTCGTGTTGACGCCGACGAGTCGAAGCGCGGCGAGTTCCACAAGGCGCTCGGCGACGTGCAGGGTGCCGTGGCCAGCATCATCAGCGCGGCCGAACAAAGCCGCACGATCTGCGGCGGACTCGATTCGCAGATGGCGTCGATCGCGGCCGAAATGGGCCAGACCGGCCGTGCCCTGGGCGCTGCGATGAAGCGCAGCGATGCCTTGCTCGACGTGTCGGAACACCTGATCGAGCTGGTGGCGCAGTGCGACGTGGAAACCGAAGACACGCCCTACATCAACGCCGCCATGGGTGCCGCGGACCAGCTCGGCCAACTGCTCGAGGAAGCGCTGCACAACGGCGTGATCTCGCTGGCTCACCTGTTCGACGAGGCCTACCAGCCGATCCCCGGCACCAACCCGGCGCAGCACACGACACGTTTTGTCGAGCTCGCCGACCGCGTCTTTCCCGCGGTGCAGGAACGCTGGCTGCAGCTCAGCGACAAAGTGGTGTTCTGCATTGCCGTCGACCGCAACGGCTACGTGGCCACGCACAACAAAAAATACAACCACCCGCAGCGCGGCGACCTGGCCTGGGACAGTGCCAACAGCCGCTACCGCCGCATCTTCAACGATCGCACCGGCCTGGCATCGGCCCGCAACGTGCGGCCCTTCCTGCTGCAAACCTACCGCCGCGACATGGGCGGTGGAAACTTCATGGTGATGAAGGAAGCCGCCGCACCGATCACCGTGAACGGCCGCCACTGGGGCGGCCTGCGTCTCGCGTTCAAGTTCTGAATTCGAAGGCCGGAACGTGACCGCGCTCTGGCCGCTGCCGGCGCTCTGCGTCTGGGCACTGGCCTGGGGCGTGTTCACCGGCTTGCGTTGGCTTGGCGCGCCGCTGGTGGTCGCGATCTTCCTCGCGGTGCTGCTCGGCGCAGCGCTCAGCGTGATCGGCAGCACGCCCTGGCGGCGTGTTTTCGTGGCACTCGGCTTCCCGTTGTCCTTGGCCGCTTCGGGCGTGGCCGGCGCGATGCCTGGCTGGGGCTGGCTGCTGCCGCTGGCGCTGCTGCTGTTGATGTACCCGCTCAACACCTGGCGAGATGCGCCGCTGTTCCCCACACCCACCGGGGCCCTGCAAGGGCTGGCGCCGCTGGTTCAGTTGCCCACGAACGCGCGTGTGCTCGATGCCGGCTGCGGCCTGGGTGCCGGCCTGCGCGAGCTGCAGCGTGCCTACCCGCAGGCCGAACTGCACGGCCTGGAATGGAGCTGGCCGCTGCGTGTGCTGTGCGCGCTGCGCTGCCGCTTTGCGCGGGTGCGGCGGGCCGACATCTGGGCCGCAGACTGGTCGGGCTTCGACCTGGTCTACCTCTTTCAGCGCCCCGAAAGCCTGCCGCGCGCGGTGGAAAAAGCGCGCCGCGAACTGCGCCCCGGGGCCTGGCTCGCCAGCCTGGAGTTCGACGCGAAGGACGCAGTGCCGACACGCGTGCTGGCCTGCGACGACGGCCGCCGGGTGTGGCTGTACCAGATGCGTTGGTCTGAGCCCCTAAGGCCGCGCGGGCGTGGCCTCGATGAAGGCCACCACGTCGTATAGCACCGGTGCCAGCGCTGAAGCGTTCCAGCGGCTGCGTGCTGCGCGGCTTCAGCCCAGCCGGGCCCGATGCCGCGCCACCTGGGCTCGCACTTGCGCCGGTGCGGTGCCACCGAGCACGTTGCGGGCGTCGAGCGAACCGCGCAGCGTGAGCGCGGCGAACACGTCTTCGCCGATGCTGGCGTTGAACGTTCGCAGCGTGGCCAGCGGCAGTTCGCTCAGGTCGACGCCTTGCGCGATGGCGAGTTTCACCGCATGCGCCACCGCCTCGTGGGCGTCGCGGAACGGCAGGCCCTTCTTCACGAGGTAGTCGGCCAGATCGGTGGCGGTGGCGTAACCCTTCAATGCCGCGCGCTCCATCGCTGCGGGTTTGACGCTGATGCCGGCCACCAATTCGCAGAAGATGCGCAGCGTGTCCTTGAGCGTGTCGACCGTGTCGAACAGCGGTTCCTTGTCTTCCTGGTTGTCCTTGTTGTAGGCCAGCGGCTGGCCTTTCATCAAGGTGATCAGACCCATCAGGTGGCCGACCACGCGGCCGGTCTTGCCACGCGCGAGTTCGGGCACGTCGGGGTTCTTCTTCTGCGGCATGATCGACGAGCCGGTGCAGAAGCGATCGGCCAGGTCGATGAAGCCGAAGTTCTGGCTCATCCACAGCACCAGCTCTTCACTCAGGCGCGAGAAGTGCACCATGCAGAGTGCCGCAGCCGAGGTGAACTCGATCGCGAAGTCGCGGTCGCTCACGGCGTCGAGGCTGTTCTGGCACACGCTGGCGCGGCCTTGTTCGTCGACCATGCCGAGCGTGACGGCAACACGCTCGCGGTCGAGCGGGTAGCTGGTGCCGGCCAGTGCCGCGGCACCCAGCGGCAGGCGGTTGGTGCGGCGGAACACGTCGGCCATGCGTTCGGCATCGCGCGAGAACATCTCCACGTACGCCAGCAGGTGGTGGCCGAAGCTCACCGGCTGAGCCACCTGCAAGTGCGTGAAGCCGGGCAGGATGACTTCAGCGTGCTTGTCGGCCACTTCCACCAGCGCACGCTGCAGTTCCGTCAGCAACCCGCCGATGGCGGTGATCTCGTCACGCAGCCACAAGCGCACGTCGGTGGCGACCTGGTCGTTGCGCGAGCGGCCGGTGTGAAGGCGCTTGCCGGCGTCGCCGACGATGCTGGTCAGGCGCGCTTCGATGTTCAGGTGCACGTCTTCGAGATCGAGCTTCCATTCGAAACTGCCCGCCTCGATCTCTTGTGTGATCTGAGCCAGCCCACGCTCGATGGCGGCTTGGTCGTCGGCAGAAATGATGCGCTGCGCCGCAAGCATCTCGGCATGCGCCAGGCTGCCGCGAATGTCGGCCCGCCACAGGCGCTGGTCGAAGCCGACGCTCGCGGTGTAGCGTTTGACCAGGTCGCTCATCGGTTCCGAGAACAGCGCTGACCAGGCTTGGGACTTCTTGTCGAGTTGGTTGGCAGACATGGCGTGTGATTTGCGGCACGGCGGCCTCTGTGCAGGCGTGCCGGAGTTGGGGACAATGCGCGACCGATGAGCACTGCTGGCGGCCCGGGTCGCGAGCGTTGCCGATTCTATCGAGGCCTCTTTCGTCGCTCCGTCACCCTGCCACATCGCCACCCCACTGCCGCCGATGCCCAACCGCCCCTCGCGCCCACCCGCCCTCGACGCCGGCCCCGGCCGGCCCGGCCGGCTGGGTGCGCCGCCATCGCGGCCGGCCGAAGCGCGCTCCACCGGCTTCGGCACCACGGTGTTCGATGCCATCGGCCCGGCCGAACCGTCGCGCCCCAAGGCCCATTCGGTGTTCGACGTGTGCCATGCTGGCGTGGTGCTGCGTGCGGTGCTGTTCGTGCACGCGGTGGTCGGGGTGGGTGTGCTCTTCAACGCGGCGAACGTGCGCGACTGGCTCGCCCTGGCCAGCACCGCGTCGAGCGCAGCCTTGCCGGGAGTGCTGCTGTGGCTGTTGATCGCCTGCGGGCTGAGTCGCCCGCTCGGGCGCCTGCCGCTGGCGGCGCAATGGCTGTTCGCGGTCTTGCTCGGCGCGGCCGGCGGGGTGGTCGGCTCGGCGCCCGCCTGGTTGCTCGTGGGTGCCGAAGGGCTCGGCCCCACACCCTGGATGGCGCTCGCGCTGGCCGGTGCCGGCATGGCGGCGGTGATGTTCCAGTGGCTGCGCATGCGCTCGCAGGCCATGCTGCCGGCCGACACCACGGCGCGGCTGGCCGAGCTGCAGTCGCGCATTCGCCCGCACTTCCTGTTCAACACGCTCAACACCGCGCTGACGCTGGTGCGGCTCGACCCGGCGCGCGCCGAAGGGGTGCTCGAAGACCTGGCCGAGCTGTTTCGCGTGGCCATCACCGACACCGGCGAGTCGGTCACGCTGGCCGAAGAAGTCGAACTCGCCAAGCGTTACCTGGCGATCGAGCAGATCCGCTTTGGCAGCCGCCTGCAGGTGACCTGGGAACTCGACGCCGAGGCCGGTGCCGCGCGCGTGCCGCCGCTGCTGCTGCAGCCGCTGGTCGAGAACGCGGTGCGCCACGGCGTGGAACCGTCGGATACGGGTGGCACGATCCGCGTGCGAACGCGCGTGAAGCTCGGCCGCGCGCTCGTCTCCATCGTCAACAGCGTGCCCGACACCGCTTCGCGCCCCGGCAACGGCATGGCATTGCGCAATGTGCGCGAGCGCCTGCGTCTGATGCACGACGTGGCCGCGCAATTCGAAACCCGGCGCGAAGGCGACGTGTTCCGGGTCCAGATCGTGGTGCCGCTGTGAACGCGCCCACTTCAGCCCTGAGGGTGTTGATCGTCGACGACGAAGAACTCGCGCGGCTGCGTTTGCGGGGTCTCGTCAACGACTGCATCGAGCCGCGCGCCACGGTCGTCGGCGAGGCGGCGAATGCGGCGCAGGCCTTGTCGTGGCTCGTGACCCAGCAATGCGACCTGCTGCTGCTCGACGTGCAGATGCCGGGCCGCGACGGCACCCAGCTCGCGGCCGAGTTGCGGCAGCAGGCACAAACGGGCGCGCTCACGCCGGCAGTCGTGTTCGTCACGGCGCATGCCGAACACGCACTGCGTGCTTTTGATCTTGATGCCGTCGACTACCTCACCAAGCCGGTGAAGCGCGACCGGCTGCACGCGGCTTTGCAGCGTGTGGCACTCCGCCTGGCGCAGCGGCTCGCGCAGCCGCAACCGGCACGCGCCAGCGACGCCGAAGAGGTCATCGTGGTCAGCGACCGCGGCCGGGTGGTGCGCGTGCCGCTCAATGAGGTGCTGTATTTCAAGGCCGAGCTGAAGTACGTGACGCTGCGCACGCCTCAGCACACCTACGTGCTCGATGAGCCGCTTTCTGATCTTGAAGAGCGGCTCGGCAACCGTTTTCTGCGCGTGCACCGCAACGCGCTGGTGGCACGCCGCGCGGTGCGCGCGCTCGAGCGCCGCGTGATCGCCAGCGAAGGCGACGAAGAAGGCGGCGAAGGCTGGGCCGTGTGCATGGCGCCGGTGGGCGAATGGCTCGCGGTGTCGCGCCGCCAGGCGGCCGCGGTGCGCGAGGCGATCGTCGCTGCGGGTCAGTGAGAACGCGCTGCCGCACTCCCGCAAACCTGTTCGCGCCCCCCTAAATCGGTCTATGGACGGCCCCCGACACGCGGCGTAGCCTGCGACGCGCGTGCCCCGGGCGGGGCGTGCGTTTCACATCGTTCGCACGGAGACCCCCATGGCCAAGCACGACCACTTCTGCACCGACCGCGTGTTGCCCGGCAACCAGATGCGTTTTCAGTCGACCGTGCGCCGCGGCGGCACCACCCGCGCGATCATGCCGATCGGCAAACTCTGGATGAACGGCAGCACGCTGCGGGTTCGTTTCATCGGCGGCAGCGCGGTGCAGCAGGCCAAGGCGAAAGAGCAGGCCCAATGGTGGGCGGCGTTCGCGAACCTGAAGTTCGACTTCAACAACGCACCCGACGCCGAAATTCGCATCTCGTTCGACCCCGACGATGGGGCCTGGTCGTACATCGGCACCGACAACCGCGGCATCCCGACGAACCAGGCCACGATGAACCTCGGCTTCATGGACGGTGGCACCGCAGGCCACGAGTTCGGCCACGCCATCGGCATGGCGCACGAGCACCAGAACCCGGACGGCGGCATCGAGTGGGTTGAGGCCACCGTGATTCAAAGCCTCTCGGGCCCGCCCAACAACTGGGACGAAGCGACGATCCGCCACAACGTGCTCGAGAAGTACCGCGTCGACCAGATCCAGGGCACGAAGTTCGACCCCGATTCGATCATGCTGTACTTCTTTCCGGGCAGTTGGGTCAAGAGCGGCGTGGGCACGCACGCGAACGAAGTGCTCTCGGCCACCGACAAGGCCTACATCGCCAGCGCGCAGGCCTACCCGAAGACTGCGCCGACGGTGGTGGATGCGACCGAACTGAAGGTCAATGCGTCGCGCCGCACGGCGGCTTCCATCGGCAAGGCGGGTGAAGAAGACCTCTTCAAGTTCACGGTGGTCACGGGTGGCAACCACATCATCGACACCAAGGGCCCGACCGACGTGGTGATGCGCCTGTTCGGCCCGAACAGCGCCACCAATGTGATCGCCGAAGACGACGACAGCGGCGAAGGCACCAACGCACGCATCGCCGCGAGCCTGGTGCCAGGCCTGTACTACGCGCAGGTGCGGCACTACAACCGCACGGGCGGCAAGGGCAACTACACGATCCGTGTTCGGCGCGTCTCGACCTGAATCAGCCGGTGTTGCGCAAGCCTGCCGCCACGCCGTTGATCGAGATGTGGATGCCACGCTGCACGCGCGCGTTGCCCGGGTCGCCTTCGGTGCGGTGGCGGTAGCGCCGCATCAGTTCGACCTGCAGGTGGTTCAGCGGGTCGAGGTAAGGAAAGCGGTGTTCGATAGAGCGTGCCAGTGATGGGTTCGAGGCCAGGCGCAGCTTCTCGCCGGTGATCAGCTCGAGCGCATCACTCGTGCGCTGCCACTCGGCGCGTATCAAGCCGAAGATGCGCTTGCCGAGCTTCTTGTCTTCGACCAGCTCGACGTAACGCGCGGCAATGGCCAGGTCACTTTTCGCGATCACCATGTCGAGGTTCGACAGCAGCGTGCCGAAGAAGGGCCACTGCTTGTGCATGCGCTGCAGCAGCGCCTGGCGCTCCTTGCGCTGTTTGGGTTCCTTGCCGAGATAGGCTTCGATGGCCGAGCCGAAACCGCACCAGCCGGGCAGGCCGACGCGGCACTGGCCCCAGCTGAAGCTCCACGGAATCGCGCGAAGGTCTTCGATTGCGCGCGTGGCCTTGCGCGAGGCCGGGCGCGAACCGATGTTGAGCTCGGCGATCTCGCGGATCGGCGTGGCACTGAAGAAATATTCGGTGAAGCCCGGGGTTTCGTAGACCAGCTTGCGGTAGGCGGCGAAGCTCGCGTCGCTGATGGCTGCCGCCGCGTCGAGAAAGCTCTTCGGTGCGCTCTTGGTCGGGTTCAGCAGCGTGGCCTCGAGCGTGGCCGCCACCAGCGTTTCGAGGTTGCGGCGGCCGATCTCGGGGTGGGCGTACTTCGACGCGATCACCTCGCCTTGTTCGGTCAGGCGGATCTGACCGTTCACCGTGCCGGGCGGTTGCGCCAGGATCGCCTGGTAGCTCGGGCCGCCGCCCCGGCCGACGGTGCCACCGCGGCCATGGAACAGGCGCAGCGTGATGCCGTGTTCGCGGCCGAGCTCGCCGAACAGCGCCACGAGGTCGATCTCGGCGCGGTACAGCTCCCAGTTGCTGGTGAAGCTGCCGCCGTCCTTGTTGCTGTCGCTGTAGCCGAGCATGATGTCTTGTTCGGCGCCCGAGGTTTTCATCATCTTCGTGATGCCCGGCAGCGCATAGAACGCACGCATGATCGGCGCGGCGTTGCGCAGATCGCCGATGGTTTCGAACAGCGGCGAGACGATCAGGTCGGACACCGCGCCGTCTTCCAGCGTGCCGCGCAGCAGGCCCACTTCTTTCAGCAGCAGCATCACTTCGAGCAGGTCGCTCACGTCTTCGGTGTGCGAGATGATGTAGTGGCGCAGCGACTCGCGGCCGTAACGCACGAGCATCTCGACCGTGGCTTCGAAGATCGCGAGTTCTCCCACCGTGTGCTCGCTGTAGGCCGCCGCGCGCACCCGCAGCGGGCGAGCATCATTCAGCTGCTGCAGCAGCAGTGTGCGGCGCGCGTCTTCGCTCATGGCGCTGTAATCGGCCTCGACCTTGGCGACGCTGAGCAGCTCGGCGACCACCGCCTCGTGTTTGTCGGAGCTTTGCCGCAGATCGACGGTGGCGAGGTGAAATCCGAACACCTGCACCGCGCGCATCAACGGCTTCAAGCGCGGTGCCGCCAGGGCCTGCGCGTTGTGCGCCGCCAACGAGGCGTCGATGATGCGCAGGTCATTCAGGAACTGCTCGGCCGAAAGGTAAGGGTTCTGCGGCGCCACGGCATGGCGCAGCGCTTCGGTGCCGGTGAAGAGCTCGAGCGTGGCCGCCAGCCGCGCGTACATGCCGATCAAGGCGCGCCGGTAAGGCTCGTCTTCGCGGTGCACGCTGTGGTCGGGCGAACGCGCGGCAAGCGCGAGCATGTCGGCCGAGACCGGCGCCAGCGTGGCCGAGATCGACAGCTCGGCGCCGAGTTCGTGCGCTTCGGTGAGGTAGAAGCGCAGCGCGGTTTCGCTCTGCCGCGCCAGCGCCATGCGCAGCGTGTCGGCGGTGACGAAGGGGTTGCCGTCGCGGTCGCCGCCGATCCAGTTGCCCATGCGGAAGAACGAGGCGATCGGGTGGCCGGGCAGGGCGTTTTCGAGGTCGCGGTACATGCGCGGAATCTGGCGCAGAAAGGTCGAGC
The DNA here is from genome assembly GCA_039930465.1 of Burkholderiales bacterium. Taxonomy (GTDB): domain Bacteria; phylum Pseudomonadota; class Gammaproteobacteria; order Burkholderiales; family Burkholderiaceae_C; genus LMDS01. The sequence continues at coordinate 35,033 of JBDTTU010000030.1, read as the reverse complement.
GGTAGTAGCTCAGCGCGTTCTCGATCTCGTCGGCGACTGTGAGCTTGGCGGTGCGCAGCATGCGCGTTTGCCACAGCTGGGTGACGCGTGCGCGCATCAACGCTTCGTTCTCGCTGCATTCGCGCTCGGTGTGCAGCGTGTCGCGCTGCTCCACCAGTTCGGCGATCGCACGCTCGGCGTCGAGAATGCTCTTGCGCTGCACTTCGGTCGGGTGCGCGGTGAGCACCGGCGAGATGTAGGCGCGCGACAAGGTGCTGGCGATGTCGGCGGCGCGAATGTCGGCCTGCGCCAGGCGCTCCAGCGTCATCGCCAGCGAGCCTTCGTGCAGGTGGCCCTGGCGTTCATGGTGGTCACGCCGGCGCACGTGGTGGCGGTCTTCGGCGATGTTGGCCAGGTGCGAGAAGTAGCTGAATGCGCGGATCACGCTCACGGTCTGATCGCCCGACAGGTTCTTCAGCAGCCGGTCGAGCGCGCGCCCGGCCTGCGCATCGCTCTTCAGCCGGTAGGCCACCGACAACTGGCGCACCCGTTCGACCAGCTCGAATGCGGCCTTGCCTTCCTGCTCACGGATCACGTCACCGAGGATTCGGCCGAGCAGGCGGATGTCGTCGACCAGCGGCCGGTTCTTCGCGGCGGCGTCATTGCTCGCGCTGCTGCGGGGGGAGGGGGCGTTGGCGCTGGCCATGGTTACCTCGATTGATGTAATTTGGTTACGGGCGGGCGAATCGTAGCAGCGTGCCGCGGACGGCACGCCACCGGGCTGACGCAAGAGACGCGCCTGCTAGCATTGTTCGATGACCGCAAGCACCCTGATCGCGACCCGCGAAAGCCGCCTGGCACTCTGGCAAGCCGAGCATGTGCGCGAGCTGCTGACGCAACGTTTTGGCATGGCCGTGGCCCTGCTCGGCATGACGACGCGCGGTGACCAGATCCTCGACCGCAGCCTCTCGAAGGTCGGTGGCAAGGGGCTGTTCGTCAAGGAGCTCGAAACCGCGCTCGAAGAAGGGCGTGCGCATCTGGCCGTGCATTCGCTCAAGGATGTGCCGATGGACCTGCCCGAAGGCTTCGAGCTGGCGGCGGTGCTGGAACGCGAAGACCCGCGTGATGCTTTCGTTTCGAACCGTTTCGCTTCACTGGCCGACTTGCCGCAGGGCGCCTGCGTGGGCACCTCGAGCCTGCGGCGTGTGGTGCAGTTGGCCGCGCTGCGGCCCGACCTGAACATTAAGCCGCTGCGTGGCAACCTCGACACGCGCCTGCGCAAGCTCGACGAAGGCGGCTATGACGCGATCGTGCTCGCGGCGGCGGGCCTGATGCGGCTCGGTCTGGCCGAGCGCATCCGCATGCGTTTCGAGGCGGCACAGATGCTGCCCTGCGCCGGGCAGGGCGCGCTCGGCATCGAGGTTCGCTCCGATGCCCACGCGCTGCGCGAGCAGCTCGCACTGCTGACCCACCGGCCGACCTGGCTGGCGGTGCAGGCCGAGCGGGCCGTGTCACGCGCCCTTGGCGGCAGCTGCAGCATGCCGCTGGCGGCGCACGCGGTGTGGCAGGGTGGGGCGCTGGAGCTTCAGGTCGCGCTCGGCCACCCACTGGCGCCGGAGTCGCCCTTGCTGCGTGTGACCCAACGCGAGGCAGTCGTCACCGACGAGCAAGCGCGCACGCTTGGCGAACGTGCCGCCGAAGTGCTGCGCGAAGCCGGCGCCGAGGCCTACCTCGGCGCCGCCGCCGAGCAGCGCGCCGCGCCTTGAGCGCGCCGCGGCAAACGATGCGGGTGATCGTCACGAGGCCCGCTGCGCAGGCCGCCGATTGGGTGCTTCGCCTGCGCGCTGAACAGATCGATGCGGTCGCGCTGCCGCTGATCGGCGTGGCGCCTGCGGCCGATGCTGCAGCGGTCGAAGATGCCTGGGCCACGCTCGCCACGCAGCGGCTGGTCGTTTTCGTCAGCCCCAACGCGGCCGAGCATTTTTTTGCCCGCCGACCCGCCGGTCTGCGCTGGCCCGCCGGGGTGCTGGCCGGCTCACCCGGGCCGGGCACGACACGCAGCTTGCTCGAACTGGGCGTGCCCGCAGCGCAAACCGTGTCACCGGCCGCCGATTCGGCGCAGTTCGATTCCGAAGCCTTGTGGCAACAGCTCACCGCGCAAGACTGGCAAGGTGCGGGCGCATTGATCGTGCGCGGCGACGGTGGCCGCGACTGGCTGGCCGACACCTTGCGCAGCCGCGGTGCGAAGGTCGCCCACGTGGCCGCCTACCGCCGCGAGGCGCCGCAGTTGAACGCAGTGCAACAGGCGTTGCTGGCGGCTGCGTTGCACGCGCCCGCAGAGCAACTCTGGTACTTCAGCAGCTCCGAAGCGATCGACCACCTCGAGCGGGTCTCGGTTGCGTTCGCGCCACTGCGCTGGGCCGAGGCCCGTGCGCTGGCGACGCACCCGCGCATTGCAGAGCGCGCCCGCCAGCTCGGCATCGTGCAGGTTGCCGAGTGCCGCCCGCCGCTGGAGGCGGTGGTCGCCTGCATACAATCGATGCGATCGTGAACGAGCTTCCCCCCGACCTGGTCGCCAGCCCCGCGGCGACCACACCAAACCCGCCGGCGGCTGCGGCAGCGCCCGCGCGTGCCCCCGCGCCGCTCGCCGCGCGCCTCGGCTGGGGCGCGGGGGCGCTGCTCGGCGCGCTGACGGTCGCCAGCCTGATGCTGGCCTGGAAGGCCGACCAGCGTGTGCTCACGCTCGAACAGGAACTGGTGCGGCGCCAGCAAGACAGCGCCGCCTTGTCGACCGAGGCGCGCATGCTGGCCAAACAAGCCCAGGAAGGCCAGGGCAGCACGGCCGCCAAGCTCGCCTTGCTCGAAGCGCGGGTGGCCGAAGTGGCGGTGCAGCGCGGCCAGCTCGAAGAGCTGATCCAGTCGCTGTCGCGCTCGCGAGACGAGAACATCCTGGTCGACGTGGAAGCGGCGATTCGCGTGGCCTTGCAGCAAACGGCGATCACCGGCAGTGCCGAGCCGCTGGTGGCCACCCTCAAACAAAGCGACGAGCGCCTGGCGCGCTACAACCAGCCACGCCTCGAAGGCGTGCGGCGTGCCATCGTGCGCGACCTCGACCGTGTGAAGGCGGTCAGCGTGGCCGACATCGCTGCGCTCGGCGTCAAGCTCGACGAAACGATCCGCATGGTCGACGATCTGCCGCTGGTTGCGGTGGTCGACGCCCGCCGCGAACCGGCCCGTGACGCTGCCAAACCGGCTTCGGCCGGCTCTGCGAGCCGCAGCGCCGCGGCCGCCGGTGCCCGTGCCGCGAGTGCCGCGAGCCCCGCGCCCGGCTGGGCGGCGCAGGCCGTCGAGTTCTGGAATTCGCTCAGCGCGCGCGTCTGGGGCGAAGCGAAATCGCTGGTGCGCGTGACGCAGACCGAGCACCCCGACGCGATGCTGCTGGCGCCCGAACAATCGTTTTTCCTGCGCGAAAACCTGAAGCTGCGCCTGCTCAACGCGCGCCTGGCTTTGTTGAGCCGCCAGTTCGGCACCGCCCAGGCCGACCTGCAGGGGGCACAGGCCGCGCTCGACCGCTACTTCGACCGTGGCTCGAAGCGCACGCTGCTGGCCATCGAACTCGTCAAGCAGGTGGCCAGCCAGGCGCGCAACGTGGCCGTGCCGCGGCCTGACGACACGCTCGCAGCGCTCACGGCCGCTGCCGGGCGCTGACGCTCAAGATGCGCGCCACCATCTGGTTTGTGCTGCTCTTCGTTGTGGCGGTGGTGGCGGCGAGCACGCTCGGCACCAACGACGGCCTGGTGGCGCTGTACTGGCGCGGCTGGCGCTTCGACATCTCGCTGAACCTGTTCCTGCTGCTGCTGTTCGGCACCTGCTTTCTGCTGGTCAGCGCCATCCAGGCGCTGAACTCGCTGATCGGCCTGCCGCAACGCGCGCGCGAGTGGCGGGTGGCGCGGCGTGACCGCAGTGCGCAGGCGGCGCTGCGCGACGCCTTGGCGCAGTACTTCGGCGGCCGCTACAGCCGCGCCCAGAAAGCAGCCCAGCGTGCCCTGACGATCCAGGCCGGAACGCCCGAACTGGCACAAGACAACGAGTTCACCGTGCTCGGCCACCTGCTTGCGGCCGGCAGTGCCCACCGCCTGCAAGACCGTGCCAGCCGCGACGAAGAACTGCACCGTGCGCTGCGCCTGTCGCGCCGCAGCCTGAGCGCACGCTCCGCCGAAGAAGGCGCGCGCCTGCTCGCCGCCGAGTGGGCGCTCGATGACCGCGACGCACCGCGTGCGATGGAGCTGCTCGCCGAGCTGCCGGTTGGCGTGGCGCGGCGCACCCACGCGCTGCGCCTGAAGCTGCAGGCCACGCGCCTGGGCCGCCAGCCTCAGGACGCGCTGAAGACCGCGCGGCTGCTGGCCAAGCACCAGGGTTTTTCGAAGATCGCGGCGCAGGGCTTGCTGCGTTCGCTGGCGTTCGAATCGCTGGCCACCGCACACGACGCTGACCAGCTGCGGCGCATCTGGTTGCAGTTCGATGCCGTGGACCGGCGCGACCCATTCGTCGCGGCACGTGCCGCGGGCCGCGCTGCCGAGCTGGGGGCCGTTGACGACGCACGCGGCTGGCTGCGCCCGTTCTGGGAACGGCTGTCGGAACTTGCCACCGACGAACGCTCGGCAGTGGCACAAGCCCTGGCCACTGCCATGCAAGGCCTGGGGCCTGAATGGCTGCCGCGGCTCGAAGCCGCAGCGCAGGCTTACCCGCGAGAAGGTGCGCTCGCGCTCGCGCTCGGTTGTGCACTGACCGAGCGCCAGCTCTGGGGCAAGGCCCGCCTGGCGCTGGAGCAGGCCGCGGCCGACGCCGGCTTGCCTGCCGCCGCGCGGCGCAAGGCCTGGCTCGCCCTGGCGCGGCTCGCGCAGCAGGAAGGCGATGCGCTGCGGGTCGCCCGATGTTTCGAAGCGGCGGCGCGTCTGCCCTGAACAAATTCGGCTGCTATAATCTGCGGCTGCGCGGCTGTAGCTCAGCTGGATAGAGTACTTGGCTACGAACCAAGGGGTCGTGGGTTCGATTCCTGCCAGCCGCACCAGAACATACGTTCTAGAACAACAGCTTAGATGCCTCGGCCTCTAGGCTGTTTTTCTTTCTGCGCGACTTTTGCGCGACTTCCTCATCAACTAGCCATTTGCAACGCGCAACAAGGTGGTGCGGTCGCGGGTCTCGAAGACCCGGTTGGCCACGTCCACCAGCCGCGCCACGGTAGCCGTTGCGTAGTGCTGCGGCATCCCGTTGATCGAGTGCCCCAGCAGCAGCGCCCGGTCCTCCTCGCTTACGCCCGCATCGCGCAGACGCTGGCCGAAGGTATGCCGCAAGTCGTGTATCCGAACCTGCGACAGACCCGCAGCCTTGCGTGCGTCCTGGTAGGCGTTCGTGTTCATGGTTCCGATCCGGTGGTACTGCATTTCCGGTGCCTGGTCGAAGTTCTTCACCCGCTCGCGCCGGTACACGAAGACATAGTCTTCGTGGCGGCCGCGCTGGCGCTGAACGATCTTCCAGGCCACGTCGTTCATGATCAACACGTGGGTGCGGTTGGTCTTGAAGAACTCCGGCGGTATCACGAACACGCTGCGATTCAGCTCTGGCACTGGCACTTCCCATGCCCATCGCAGGCCGCACACGTTCTCATCGCGGGCCCCGGTGTTGACAGTGAATTCGCACATGTCACCCAGGTGAGCCGGCAGCTTCGGGAAAAGAGCTGTCTGCTCGGCCCATGAGATCGGTCGCGGCGGCCTCTTCTGGGCCGACTCGTCCAGCATCTCGATCAACGGCGGGACCGCCAACCAGGGTCTGCCATCGTCTCGCCAGACGCGGGCGGCGCGGTTCTGGACCGTGCGCACCACCTCCAGCGACCGGTTGATGGTGGCGTTCTTGACGCCTTCCTCAACCCGGTTCAGCTTGAAGTCCTCGAGGCTATCAGTGCAGACCTCGTCGACCGTCTGGCTGCCGATGTAGGGAAGCAGCAGTTGCACGTGGTAGCTGATGAGCTCCAGAGTGCGCACCTTGCGCGCCTCGCACTCCGTCAGGTACTTCCGCGCAGCATCTGCCCACAGGCGTCGACCGCCGCGTCGAAGGCTGTTCGCCCGTTCCGCGTCGACCTCCGCTTGCCTGGCGTTGAGCCAAGCCTCGGCGTCGTTCTGACTGACGTTGCCGAGCCGTTGGAAGATCCGCCTTCCCTTGTATTCCTTGTTGACGATCCGGCTGCCACCGTCGGCCAGCTGGATTCCTCTCGTCCGAGTTCGCATCGTTGCTCTCCTTTCGGTTCGCGACTCGGGCGTCCACGGGCAGCAATATACGCGTCTGCCCAGCCGTCGAGCTCGTGTCGATCGAAGGCGATGCCGCGCTGGCCGATGGGGATCTCGGTCAGCGCTGGACGTACCTCTTCGTCGAACCGGTTGCGGTCCATGCCGAGGTACGCGTGGGCGTCACGGCGACGAATGAGGCGGGGAAGGATCACGTCACGTTGCAGTCAGTGGGACGAGCTCGGGCGAAGTCGCCCATCTATGGTCGTCGCGCACCTTGCGAACGCCGACCTGTCACAGCGAACTGTGGCGCACGCGGCGGGATCGTTTCGTCGCCGCCATCGATCCACGATGCCTCCGGTTGCAAACTGCTCACGCGCCGCGTTTTGCCGTGAAGGACGGTGGCGTCAGGGCCGGCCGCGAAGAATCATCTCGCCGGCGAGCGATGGAATGTCTACGCGACGGTCCCTCTCCAGCTGATTGACCAGGCTGGTCAAGACTTCGTCCCCCAAGCGTTCGCTGGGGTCAGGCCCGCCGGCCTGCGCCTTCAGGCGCTTGCGCGACAGGCGCCTCAGAGTCGCGAAGTCGAGGCCATCCACATGCCCGCGGAGGATGCGCAGTTGGTGTTCGAGGGGTATTGAGTCTCCTGCTGTTATCCAGTCCTCGTCGAAGCCCAGCGCCGCACCGAGGCCCACAACTGACAGCTGCAAAGCATCGATTCCCTCCGGCGTTATGGCAGGTTGAGGACACGTATGAAACGGAAACTGTTCAGTGCAGGCGAGCACCAGGCGAGCGAACTTGGCCAAGTGCTCGACACAACATTCCACAACATCGCGCTGAAGCAGTTTCGGCGGAACACGATCTTGTGTTCCGGCGAATCGATAGGTCCAGCGCCCTCGTCTGCCAACCCCAGTGCGCGTGCCGGCGATCGAGATACGACCCTCCTTCTGCGAGTAGTTTCGGAGTGTGAGAAAGAAGCGGGCCGCGCGATCCTGTCTCATCAGCTGCTGCTGCTCGCCCCACCATACGACGAAGCTCGGGATATGTGACAGCTCCTTTTGGATCAGGAAGGTGACGCTTCGGGCTGACGAAACAAAGGCGTTCAGGCCGAACCCGAATCGATCGCTGTTGCCTTGCCTTCTCATCAAGTCGGCGAAGTATTCGGCCTCAAGAAGGCGTTCTTCGACCAGCAACAGGCTTGTGAGCCTGGGGCTATGTGCGCTCATGAGCGATCCCTTTCGGCAAGAGGTCGGTGGTGTCGCGCCTCCCGCGGGTCCGCGGCGGTCAAGGGTAGCGGATGCGTCGCTCGATGCTGCGAGCCAGCGCGGCGCAGACACCCGGGCATACCGACATGGCGCTGTATATCCAAACAGGCATAATAAACGGCACCCCCGAGTAGCTAGGGGGCTTCGAGGCGAGGGGTGACCGCATGTCACCGACAATGGAGACGCAGATGTCAGGTGAGATGCGATTCCTCGACAGGGCGCGTGCGAATGTCGGGTCTGCGGTTGATGACGAAGACGACCAGTCCGCAAAGTCGACGCTCGCCACGAAGATCAATGCGTTGATCGTTGAGCGAGGTCTCAGCCAGATCCAGGCGGCCGAACTGCTTCACATGTCGCAGCCAAAGATTTCGGCGATTCGAAACTACAAGCTGCAGGGCATATCGCTGCATCGGTTGATGCAGGCGCTCACGGCGCTTGGTCAGCAAGTCGAGATAGTCGTGACCCCCTCCATTCGAAAAGCTCGGCGGCGCATCAGCGTCGCCGCCTGATTCGAATCGCTCCTGCACGTTATGGACATCATCGTGCCCGCACAGCGATCTGCCCTCATGTCTCGTATCCGCGGAAGGGATACGAAGCCCGAGATCGCAGTCCGGCGCGCCGCCCACGCGCTTGGGTATCGGTTCCGTCTGCACCGGCGTGACCTGCCGGGTTCCCCGGATCTCGTCTTTCCTCGATTGCGAAAGGTGATCTTCGTCCATGGCTGCTTCTGGCATCGACACAGGGGGTGCCGGTTCGCCTATGTGCCGAAGTCGAACTTCGACTTCTGGGCGACAAAGTTCGAGTCAAACGTGAGGCGAGACACGCTTGCGCTGCAAAGGCTTCACGAGCTGGGCTGGAAGACGCTGGTGGTCTGGGAGTGCGAGATGTCCGATGCGTCCGTCCTTTCGTCGAGGCTCGCGTCGTTCCTTGGTGACCAGGTACAGAACAACAATCAGAGGGGTGACCAGCATGGTCCAAGACCAAGAATCTCATGACCTGAAGATCGAACGCCTCGCAGGTGACGCAGGCCCACGCGTACTTGAGCTGTGTTCGGGTTGTGGTGGCATGTCCTTGGGCTTGCAGGCGGCCGGCTTTGAATTGGCGGCTCATGTCGAGACGGACAAGGAAGCCAACGCGAGCCACGCGCTCAACTTCGCACCCGACGATCCGGAAGTGAACAAGGCGTGGGCCAAGCCACGAGACATGGTCTCGTGCTCGCTCGACGAACTCGTGAAGGACTTCAAGCTGGTCGATCCGGTGCCTCGCGCATTTGACATCGTCGCGGCGGGTCTTCCTTGCCAGGCCTTCGCACGGATCGGCCGGTCCAAGCTGCGATCCGTCACTGGAGACGAGCGTGCCTTCAAGAACGATGCCCGTGCGTCCCTCTATCGCCGCTTTCTTGAGATCGTCGAGACGGCGCGACCGCTGGCCATCATTGTCGAGAACGTTCCCGACATCATGAACTTCGGCGGACACAACGTTCCAGAAGAGATATGTCAGACCCTGGATGCGCTCGGCTATGTCTCGCGCTACACCCTGCTGAATGCTGCCTTCTACGGTGTCCCCCAGCTTCGCGAGCGGCTGTTTCTCATCGCCATAGACGCCACGCTGGGCGTTGTGCCGACGTTCCCCGGTCCGACTCATTTCATCGAGCTGCCAAAGGGCTATGAAGGGAGTCGCAATGTGGCGCTGAAGCACGTGCCCGCCGGGGAGTCGCACTTCACTCCAATACCGAAGCCCGACGCCGGTCTGCCGCTCGCTGTCACCACAGAACAGGCGCTGTTGGATCTACCGTTCATCTCGGATCACTTGCGGGACATGTCGGTGATCAGGCGCCGGAAGGTCTCGGACTCGTTGCCATATCGAGAGAAGGCGGAACCGTCCAGTTACGCGAACGTGATGAGAAATTGGCCGGGCTTCGGCGTCGCGGAAGCAACCAATGGCCACGTCGTACGTCTGACGTCGCGAGACTTTCCGATCTTCGGTGCGATGCCGCGAGGGTCGGACTATCCGGTCGCCCACAGCATTGCCGGCAAGCTGTTGGAAGAAAAGCTGGCGCACATCGAACTCTGGGAAGGAGCAAGGCCCGGTCCGAAGTCGGCCAGATACCGAGACATTGTCGCGTTGACGGTTCCACCATATGACGTGGGCAAGTTCCCGAACAAGTGGTGGAAGCTCGATCCGTCTGCGCCGTCCCGCACGCTCACGGCGCACCTTGGCAAGGACACGTATTCGCATATCCATTACGACGGTCACCAGAAGCGAATGATTTCCGTGCGTGAAGCCGCGCGACTGCAGTCGTTCCCGGACGGGTTCCGCTTTGCAGGGGCGATGAATGCGTCGTTCAGGCAGATTGGCAACGCAGTTCCGCCGCTGCTCGCTCTTGCTGTTGCTCGGCACCTCAGCAAGACTCTTCGTGATGCTGCCACTCGGCAGCTCGCGGTGCGCGTGAAGGCCGCCTGACAAGAAGTGACAGAGCAGAAAAACGGCGGAGGGCTTTGCATGCCGGCAGGGGATCTGGAGTTTGATCGCGCGGTACCGGGGCCGAGTGCGCTGCTCGAATCGCTGAGAGGCGTTGGGTATACCCCGTGGTCGGCTGTCGCCGACCTCGTCGACAACAGCATCACCGCCGGCGCCAAGCGGGTGTGGATCGACTTCGTTTGGCGAGGCCGCAGTTCATTCGTCCGTATTGCGGATGACGGGCGAGGAATGAACGAGGCGGCGCTTGTGGCTGCGATGCGACCTGGCAGCCGGAGTCCGCGTGACGAACGTCCGGAGGGCGACCTCGGCCGGTTCGGATTGGGCCTCAAGACTGCGTCACTTTCGCAATGCCGCGTCCTCACGGTTGCTTCCAGAACAACGTCGGGAACTGCCGCAAGGCGATGGGACCTCGACCATGTCGCTCGCGTCGATGACTGGCAATTACTGGTCGGGCTTCCACCGGAAGTCGCGCACGACTGCCTGTTCCCCGATGAACTCAATGCCGGCACGATCGTGATGTGGACAAGGCTGGACCGGCTTGCAGGCATGTCCGAGGAGAGTGATACGGAAGCGCGCGATCGCTTCTTCGAGATTGCTCGCCATGTGGAGCGCCATCTTGCGATGACTCATCATCGCTTTCTCGAAGGTGCAAGACCGCGCTTGCAGGTGTTCTTCAATGGCATCGGCGAGCATGCCCGCGTCAAACCGTGGGATCCGTTTCTGCAGTGGCACCCTGCGACAGTTCCGACCCCTGCGGAACGAATTCCGTTCGCTGGCGGCGGCGTGGAAGTGCAGGGCTTTGTCCTTCCGCACAGAGATCGGCTTACTCCTGAGCAGTTCGAGGCTGGCGGTGGGCCTGAGGGCTGGCTGTCACACGAGGGCTTCTTCGTGTATCGCGCCGAGCGGCTGCTGGTGGCCGGCGGATGGCTGTCGCTGGGTGCGGGGCGACGCTGGGCGAGGGATGACCTGCACAGGCTGGCCCGCATAAGAGTCGATCTGCCCAACACGACGGATGCGGACTGGAAAATCGACATTCGCAAATCGATTGCGAGCCCGCCAGCCGAACTCCGGTCACGACTGCGCGGGCTCGCCGAGCGCGTCAGGGCGGACGCGCGCGATGTGCTCGCGCACCGCGGCGGGCTGGGCACTCGGTCGGCTACTCAGCCGCTCGTGAGGGCATGGGCGGCAAAGGAGTCGGCACGCGGCACGACCTACAGGATCGAGCGAGACCATCCGATGGTCAGGCGTGCGCTTGATGCCTCGCCGCAGGTTGCGCCACTGATCGAGGAAATGTTGCGCGTCGTCGAAGCCACCGTGCCGGTTCAGCGGATCTGGCTCGACGCCACCGAGCGTGGCGAGTTCCGAGCGCCAGATGCAGGGGACCGAATCGACCCCGTGCTCGCAGCATCTCTGAGATCGCTGTTCGCACACCTGATAGACGACCTGCACCTGACGCAGGAGCAGGCTAGGCTGCGCCTGTTGACCGTCGAGCCGTTCAGCAGTTTTCCGGCCGCGGTGGCTGCCCTCAAGAATTCGGAGTCCTGAAGAATGACCGACAGTGCCAGTCAGAACCAGCTGGTCGAGCTTGCACAGCTCCGCCTGTCACAACGAGCCTCGACCGGTCCGCTGACGCGCGAGGAGATCGCCGTCACCGTGGATCAGCTGCTTGCTGCCTTTCCGGAATGGCGTGCCCAGGTCTCGCGAGAGTCGGCGCTCGCGCAGCTTGCGACCTTGTTCAGCACGTTCATCGGCGAGGAATCGATCCTCCGCGCACGCGACGATCATGTGCCCTGGCTCGACGGCAGGCGCGACTCCATCGACTGGCGCTTCTGGAGTCGATACCGGACCCAGCTGGTGCGCAAGCACATCCCTCAGCCGGCCATCAACGCGCTTGATCGAGTCACGAACAGGACGCTGGAACTCATCGGAAATCCGGCAGGCGAAGCACCCTTCAATCGAAGAGGCATGGTTGTCGGCGACGTCCAGGCCGGCAAGACATCGAACTACACGGGTCTCATCTGCAAGGCGGCCGACGCCGGATACAAGGTCGTCATCGTGCTGGCGGGCCTGCACAACAACCTTCGAAGTCAGACCCAGATCCGACTTGACGAAGGTTTCATCGGCAAGGTCAGCGTGCCCGTCGGCGAAGCGCCCAATACCATCGTCGGTGTCGGCCATATCGATCCTTCGCCGGTCGTCAACTGGGCGACCAACCGTACCGAGCGAGGTGACTTCAACCGACGCGTGATGAATCACTTCGGGGTTCATCCCGGCGGGCCGCCGCTGATCTTTGTGGTCAAGAAGGTCAAGAGCGTCTTGGAAAGCGTCATTGCCTGGATCAATGCCACCGGCAACATGACCGATCAGAACGGACGCCGGTTTTCGGGTGTTCCGCTGCTCATGATCGACGACGAGGCCGATAACGCTTCCATCGACACGAAGGCGCAGACATTCAATGGTGGCAGGCCCGATCCGGATCACGATCCTTCCACCATCAACGCGCTGATTCGACGCATCCTCGAGCGGTTCGGGCAGGCTTCCTACGTCGGCTACACGGCCACACCCTTCGCGAACATCTTCATTCACCCTGACGCCGAGACCGGAGCAGAGTTCCAGGACCTCTTCCCGCGCGACTTCATCATCAACATTCCTTCGCCCGACAACTATGTCGGGCCGGCGCGCGTGTTTGGTGTCGCGCCGAATGACGACGACGAGTCTGGCACCGAGGGGCTGCCTGCACTGATCAACGAGATCACGGATCATGCGGAGAGCCAGGCCGCGCGAGAAACGCGGGGCTGGATGCCGCCTGTTCACCGGAGCAATCACCTTCCGTTGTACAGAGGGGAAGGCCGCGTTCCCCCATCGCTGGATCGGGCGATCAGCTGCTTCGGTCTCGCCATTGCCGCCCGGCGCGCTCGCGGCGATGAACGTGAACACAACAGCATGCTGGTTCACGTGACCCGATATCAGGCCGTGCAGCGGCACGTGCTTGTCCAGATACAGGCCGCGCTTGATGCGCTGCGCAACGATGTGCGGTACGGCGGACCTTCGGCCATCGAACGCATGCGCGTGCTGTGGGATGAGGAGTTTGCCGGGGTGATCGAAGGCCTCGACCTCCAGGATTCATCTCCCGTCAGCTGGGAGCAGGTCGCAGGTCAACTCGGCGTCGCGCTGGACTCGATCCGCGTGCGGGAGATCAACGGGACGTCGGCAGATGTGCTGGACTACGACCTCCATCGCCAGACGGGGCTCAATGTGATCGCCGTAGGCGGAGACAAGCTGGCGCGAGGGCTCACCCTGGAGGGGCTCTCGATCAGCTACTTCCTGCGCGGCTCCCGGATGTACGACACGCTGATGCAGATGGGCCGCTGGTTCGGATACCGTCCTGCATATCTTGACCTGTGCCGGCTCTTCACGACGTCGGATCTGGTTGGCTGGTACGAACACATCACGTCGGCCAGCGAAGAACTGCGGCGGGAATTCGATCGCATGGAGACGGTGCGCGCGACGCCGCGCGAGTTCGGCCTACGTGTGCGAAGTCATCCGACCCTGACTGTGACATCGCGCGTAAAGATGCGCCACGGGACCGAACTCCGGGTGTCGTTCGCGGGCGACGTGTCGGAGACGACTGTGTTTGCGACAGACAACGCCTCGCTGCAGCTCAACTTCACCTCTGTCGACGAGTTCGTGAGCAGCCTGGGCAGTGACCACGGGTACGTGGCTGATCCCAGTCAGCTCAGGAATGGCGGACGGTCGCACAATTGGAAGGGTTCGCACTACTGGGCGGACGTGCCGGCGGAGCGGGTTGTCGGACTGCTCGAGCGATTCCGCACGCATGAGGATGCGGCTCGCGCAAACGCAGGCGTGCTGGCGCGGTATGTGCGACGCCAGAACCAGCTTGACGAGCTGATCCGCTGGAATGTTCTCCTCGTATGCGGCGACGGACCGGGAACAGTGACGCTGGGCGGGCGCGAGGTTTCGGCCGTACTGCGGCAGCCCAAGGGGGGCTATGGCGAAGCGCCTCCTTGGCGCACTGTGGGCAGCAATGAACGCTTCGTGATCCGCCGGCTTCTCAATCCAAGAGACGAGGGCGTGGACATCGGCGCCGACGGTTACGACGAGGCCATGGCCGAGACCATCGCGTCGCCACCAAAACGTCGGAAGCCTGATGCAGCGCCTCCCACACGGCCGTCGGAGGCTTGGCTTCGTCGACACCGACCCGCTGAGAATGGACTGCTTCTGATCTATCCGCTTGCCCGGGAGGCTGATCTGCAGGGCGCGGACGGGACTGTTCGTCATCGCTTCCTGGACATCCCGACGCCGATCGTCGGTCTCGGGATCAGTTTTCCAGCGAGTACCCGGGCTGCGTCGGTCACCTATGTGGTGAACAGCGTGTACGGAGTGGAAGACGACGAGGACGAGACATGACCGTGGTCGAAGAAGCCTGGACGGCTTTGCGTCTGGAGGGTCGAGCCGAGTCGGGATGGCATGTGCGACGCATCTACAGGAACGCGACGTGTGAAATTCTCGCAGGGGTACGCCAGCCTGGCGCATCGCCGGGACTGCTGCTGGAGGTTGGCGTCGAGGACATTCCTTCCGGGCTGACGTTCCCGCAATCGCGTGGCTTCGCCGTCGACTCGGTGCTGCTTGACGGCGGCGCTGTAGGTCGGGCGAGGTTCGCGCTCTCACTTGCGGACCCGGCCTATGAGGCCGTATTTGCCGTCCTCTGCGAGGACACGGCTGCGGCTGCCAACGCGGCCGCGCGACGCAGGCAGGCCTTGCGGGACTGGGTCGGTCGGCTACACGTGTGGCAGGAGTTCATGGCGCGCCACGGCTCCGACGGACTGAGCGACGCCGCGATCATCGGGCTCTATGGTGAGTTGTGGTTCCTTCGCGATCGGCTCGCCCCACGCGCAGGGTTCGAGTTGTCGATCGATGCCTGGTCGGGCCCCCTTGGCGAACCGAACGACTTCGCCCTGCCGCGGGGCTTCGTCGAAGTGAAGACGACGACAAGGCAAGCCCCGGAACTGATCGAGATATCCGACGTCGACCAGCTGGACGATCGCCGTGGGCGGATTGTTCTCGCGCATGTGCGACTCCAGTCGAACCCGCAAGGTGAGAGCCTGGTTCAACTCGTCTCGAGCGTACGTGCAGTAGCGGCTGCCGATGGGCCGGGCCGTTTGCAGCGTCTGAA
This sequence comes from Burkholderiales bacterium, assembly GCA_039930465.1. Classification (GTDB taxonomy): domain Bacteria; phylum Pseudomonadota; class Gammaproteobacteria; order Burkholderiales; family Burkholderiaceae_C; genus LMDS01. The sequence continues at coordinate 19,833 of JBDTTU010000030.1, read as the reverse complement.
CGACCTGCTGCTGGCCGCTGGCTACCTGGATGCACACGCGGATCAGTACACCAGGACGTGGCACGTTTCGGCCGTCGATCTGTACAGTGTCGCGGACGGCTTTCCGCGGCTGCGGCGCGACGACATGCGAGCTGGCGTGCGCAACTGCAGATACGTGATCGAGGTGTCGGCGTGCGCGGCCCATGTGGTCGACGGAGAGACTCTCCATGCGCTCATCCAGGAGGGCGGCAATGGCTGAGCAGGATGACGTGACCGCGTTCGCATCTTCGCTGGCCGCAGACATCAGGGACAAGGCTCTCGGTGATGCAGTCGGCGCCGAGTTCCGTGAGAACGCGTTCGTCGAGATCGTCGCTGATCACCTCGCGGAGATCGGGATGCTGGACAACCCGGAGGTCTGCTACTACGAAGGGCGCGTTGGCAACGGGATCGTCCGCCTGAACGGCTACGCCGTGTCTGACGATGGCGAACGCCTTGACCTTCTGGTGGCTATCTTCGGCGACACGGATGCTGCGCGAACGGTCGCAGGTGAGGAACTGGCGCGTGTCGCGGGCCAGGCAGCGCGTGCCCTCACCGCAGCGAAACGGAACGTTCACGAGCAGATGGAACGAGCCAGTGACGCGTTCGCCATGATGCAGCGGATCTCCGAAGTACTCGGTGCCGATGCTGACCAGGTCCGCGTATTCGTCATCACGGATGGTGTCAGTGCTGCGCGAGGCATCAAGCCGGCGACAGTTGGCGGCATCGACGTCCGATTCGAGGTCTACGACATCCGCAGACTGGCGAGAACCATGGGGAACGGTCAGAACGGCGAAGTCATCGACATCCGACTGACGGATCTGGGGCTGGAGCCGATTCCCTGCATCGCGATGCCGTCAGGTGGTGAGGACTACGAGGCTTACCTTGCCATCATTCCTGGGGATACGCTGTATCGCATGTACGAGGAGTTCGGTCCGAGGCTGCTCGAATACAACGTGCGAGCCTTTCTGCAAGCTTCGGGCAAGGTCAATCGCGGCATTCGCGACACGCTGCGTGATGAGCCGCAGCACTTCATGGCCTACAACAACGGCATTTCGGTCACCGTCGACGAGGTCGAGACCGAGCGCATCAATGGCAGTGGTCTGGTGATAACGCGCCTGAAGGGGCTGCAGATCGTCAATGGCGGTCAGACGACTGCGTCGATCCACCGTGGGCGGCGGCGGGACCGGCTGGACCTGTCGGCCGTTCACGTGCCAGCGAAGATCACGCGACTGCCGGTCGAACGGATCGACGACATGGTTCCGAAGATCTCACGCTATGCGAACACGCAGAACGTGATTCAGGAGGCGGACTTCTCGTCGAACGAGCCGTTTCACGTCGTTCTTGAGCGCCTCTCAAAGGCGCTGTGGGCGCCAAGTGGACGAACCCGCTGGTTCTATGAGCGCGCGCGTGGCCAGTACCAGACCGCCATGAATCTGGAGGGGGCCACGCCCGCCCGCTTGCGAGACTTCAAGGAACGGACGCCACCATCGCAACGGTTCACGAAGACCGACCTTGCAAAGTACTTGAATAGCTGGAATCGGTTGCCCCATCTCGTCAGTGGCGGCGCTCAGAAGAACTTCGTGGCCTTCATGCGTGGGCTGCGCCAGAGTCGCGGAACGACATGGGAACCCGATGAGGCGTTCTATCGCGATCTGGTAGCGAAGGCAATTCTGTTCGGCGCCGCCACACGCATCGTCAGGCAGGAAAAGTTTCCGGCGTACCGAGCCAACATCGTCTGCTATCTGGTTGCCTACCTCTCGCACCGCTGCGGCGGACAGCTGGAGTCCGAGGAGATATGGCGACAACAGGGCATATCGGCGCCGCTCGAGCAGATGCTTCGTGATTGGGCACACCCGATTGCCGATTGCATTCAGGAGAGCGCAGACGGCCGAAACGTGACCGAGTGGAGCAAGAAGGAAGCCTGCTGGAATTCAGTGAAGCTGCTCGATCTGGAGATCGCAGACGTGCGGCCCGTTGAACTGGCGGTCGCCGGCGAAGGCGCCGACAGCGGTCCGGTTCTCGATCCGGACGCGCAGTCTGCTGCTTCCGAGTGCATGAAGCTCACGGGGGAGCAATGGTTCGCGCTCCAGACCTGGGGTCGTCGCACGGGAGAGCTGACCGAATGGCAGGCGGGCATCGCGCATACCCTCAGCAGCTACGCGGCAGCCGGGTGGCAGCGCACACCGTCGGTCAAGCAGGCACGCCAGGCCATGCGGATACTGGAGGTCGCCCGTCACGCAGGGTGGAATGATGCCGGTAAAGCGGCTGCTTCAGTCGCGAGCGGAAAGGTGGCCTGAGTCCTGTCGCTTGCACATCAGCCTGTCCTCACTTCGATCCGCAGGCCGCGGAACTGGAATGCCGCCGGAGTTCGGTCCGGCCTGCTCTCCGTCGCGCCACCGCCTCTGTGGTCTCGAAAGACAGCTGACAGGAGGTCGGCTTCCCCAGAGAGTGCCGCCTTGTGGGCAAGCTCCGCCCAACCTAGCCAAGCGGCTCGGCGATCAAATGAATCAGTTCCGGTGAAGCGGGAGGCGTGACGCGTCACAACCAGGAGTTCTGGCGGTCGATCCATGGACGCTGCCTCAACATTGAGCGCCTCTGCTACCGCCCCAGCGGATCGCCCGTCGACCCATGTGGCGACCCGGTCAACCCACTGGTTGGCCTTGAGCAGATTCAGGCGCCGGCTGTTTCTCTCGCGCAAGGATCTTCCGAAGATGTCATGCCACTTCAGTTGCACCAGGGCGAGTGAGCCGGTTTGACGGTCGACGATGACTGCGTCGACGTCGGTCAGTGGACTTCCATCGGTGCGACGCAATTGGAAGCCCTTTGGTGGGATTGTGAATCGGGACGATGGAAATGCCCGTTCCAGCTCGTTCCGAAAGACTGCCTCGCGGCCATCGACGCCGCTGTCCCAGTCCATTCTGAATTCCTTCTTCAGTTGCCACACCAGCCCGGCGCATGGATTCAGCAGTGCTCCGAACGCGGGTAGCAGTACGAAGTCACGACCGAGGTCGACGTAGTAGGGCAACGGAACTTCATGCTCTCTCTCCAGTGACATTGCGCTCTGCGCGTCAAGTGTCATGTAGGAAATCAGCCGACCGATCCATTCGGGATCTTCCCCGGCTTCTTCCCATACGGAGGCAAGGTCGTCCCTGCGTACGAACACTGTCAGGAGATTGCGCAGATCCAGATGTCGGTTCACGGCAGCCAGCCTCGTTGCGCAGGCGACATGGCGCAATACTCGCCCCTGTGCAGAGATCGAAGCTTCGTTCCATTCTCGGAAGGAGCGGCCACCGAGAAGCGTCTCGGCTGGCAGTGCCTCAGCTTCCGGCACGCCTCTCGCGCGGACGGTGGCAAGCGCCTTGTGGTAGGCAAGCGAGCGCTCGTCCCCTCCATATCGAATGAACCAGCCACCGTCGATGCCGATCTGCCGATCGATTCTCTTGCGACTCTGCTTCTTGCGGGCGATCAGGTCATCGACGTCGTCGCCCTGTTGCTTCACTGACTGCAGCCAAGTCTCCATCGCCTTGTCCGACCACTCGCCGGTGTCGCGACTGACCTCGATTACCAGCAGTTCGTTCCCGACGAAGGTGGTCTTTGCCAGTCCATACCTCTCCATTTCCACCAGTCGACGCAGGTGCGCCAGATATCCGCAATGGAGGAGATATTGATCCGCCACTTCAATCATCCGGGCGTTCGCCGGCCCCCAGGGCACGCCACCCGCTTGGCCGGCTACCGCCGTCAGAAGAGGCCGAAGCGCTATTGCCGCTCCCCGCAGCATGTAATTCCTGGCCACGTCGCGCGTTGACAGTTCGACGCAGTTGGGTGCCATCCTGAACGCAAAGGCAATGTGGTCGAGTGATCGCACGAGTTCGATCAGCAGCGTTCGCTCGTGGCCCGCCCAGTTTCTAGCGATCAGGTCCTGGGCGCCTTGTATCAGCCCTTCAACAACTTGCTCGGCTCGGCTCATCTTCAAACTGCTGTCGTGATCGTCGCTCCGGCACTCGTACCGATGAATTCGCGATGCTCGTTGCATTCACACGTTCTTGGGGTAGTCCTGTTCGAGCCATTCTCGGACTGAGGCTACGTCCGATCGGCCGTTCGCTTTGAGAAGCTCGACTATGTCGGCTGCGGCAAGCACGATGATCGGATGCTGATCCTCCTTGATTTCCTGATAGGCCTGCGCCTCCAGATAGCTCGTCGTTACGAGAATGCCGAACTGTCGGTGCCGCAGCCGTGAGATCAATCGCGAAACATCACGCACTCCAACCGAAGTGGACATCTGATAGCACTTTGCTTCGATGGCGAAATCGACCAGGATCGACGCAGGCCCCTTGCCGATTCGTAGCTGACCTATGGCGTCCCGCCCGCCGTCTCTGGAAGGACGCGTGACGTCAAGCGCCGCAACGTCGGGAAGCATGAGGCGCGTGAGGTCGGCGGCGCAGTGTTCGAAGTCGTGCGGTCGGTCAGAAAACCAGCCGTGAATCAGCTTGATGATGGCCTTTCCATCCGCGTCGACCGGCAATTGCTCGGCCTTTCGCCGGTGCTCTATTGAGCGGGTCGCCAGCAGCGGACGCCGCTCCCCGTGGACTGCCCACGCCTTCCAATGCGCCGGCGCATTTGCTGAATGAGGGTTGCCGGCGATGATGTCGCGGACCCACGTGCGACTGACTACGGGTTCGTCAAGGATCGTGAAGCGGGCACGGTAATTCTGGAATCGCCGCCCTTCGGCGATCTTCCAGATGGCTACCAAGTCTTCGGAGGCGCGCAAGTCCGACGTGCCAGGGATGGCGAGCCCTATGAAGACCATGTCGCGCCAAGTACCAGCCGAGGCAAACACGAGCACCGGTGGCAGCTTGTGCCGCTCGCCCGAACCCCCGTGTGCCATGTCGAAAAGCTGTCGCAGGATCTCATTGCCGTGCCGCGGCGTCTCATGCAAAGCGCGACCTGGCTTCTTGTTGTCGCCGTAGTACGTGAAGACGCCGGTCTCGCGGTCGATTGCGTCCGGCCAATCGGGGTCGTTCATCGTCGTCGTGAGGACCACAAGCTCGAGGGCGTCGAGTGAACCTCTATAGCGAAAGCCGCCCATCAGGCTGACTTTGAGGAGTGCGTTGAGTGGATCGTCGCCCGAGTTGCCGGCCCTGCCGCCTTGGTAAGTCGCGTCGACGCGCAGATTGGCGTCTGCCAGATCGGTGAACGCGACGGTCTGTTCTGAACTGGCCATATCCACGCACCACCTTTACCGGTTGGACATCTTGTCGGGGTGCCGGTGGCGGTATCCGCGCGGCGCCTAGTAGGGACGTTCGTTCCGCGCCACCGGGCGCTCTTTGCGTGCGTGGATTCGGCCCCTACGCGGCCGGTCCCAGGTGTTTGACGTGGTCGAGATTGAGCACCGGTACGCCTACCGCGCCGTACAGCTTTGCCAAAGCCGCCTGCAGTGCTTCGGCATAGGGTGCATCGAGCACCGCGATGCGGTCGAAGTCGTCGATCAGACTCTGGTATCCGATGCTCTCGATCTGGAAGAGATCGCAGTACAGATCAGGGATATCCAGAAACGCAGGCATGAAGCAATACCGCCCTTCGGGCGGGAGAACGCTCCCAGCCAGAAAGGCCGTTCTCTTTCGCAGATCCGTCTCAATGGCCTCCTGCTTGTTCGGCCACTTCCAGGTCGTGTGAGGCTCAGTTGCTGGAATCGTCCTGGTAGTCAGGACATGCGTGGCCCTGGGCGCGGCTTGGCCGGGTTGCGTGTAGAGGAAGCAATGCGGGGTCAGGACGACGCGAAACTCGTTCGTCGCCTTGCGACGGATGACCTCCCCTAGTCTGATCGACGTTCCGATTGGCGGATACACGTAGAAGTCGACCGGGTCCGCGGTTTCGCGCTCCACCGGTTCTTCGGCCGCTCCTTCGATACGCCCGATCTGGATCGCTGCGCGCCGGCGAATGATCCGCTCCAACATTGCAGGATCGAGTCCATGTTTGTCCTGAAGTGGCTGCCATTGCTGGGCGAGAAACTTCCAAACATACGACCCGGCGAACTGATCCAGCTCATCGTGAAGTCGGCGAGCGATCGTCGGAAGCCCCGTCGCGAGAGCTTCTGCTACGCGTGCAATCAAGTTCTCGAACGCGGGCCCGGACTTGTCTGCGAACCATACGAAGGGTCGCTCGACCAAGTCAGGAGGAACCTGACCGTCGGAGAACAGAACGATCGGGCAGAAGCGACGCTGTCGGATCAGGTCGACAAGATTCTTTGCCTTGGCGTCGCCCGCATGTATGTTCTTCTGACCCACATCCCGGCCGCGATAGATGTCGGACACGAGTAGGTCAAATCGTCGTCGTCGCAGCAATTCCAGCGCCGCATCAAAGTCGTCGCACCAGTCCCATGCGACCTTCTGGTCGCCGATCGTATCCGGCAGCAACTCGCGAAGCTGCTTCAAGACCTCAGGGTCGTCGTCCACCACAAGGATATCCAGCACATCGGCATCAGCGTCGCTCACAGCCCCACTCCCTTTTCGAATCGTGCCTCGAAACAGGCGCCGGAAAGCGCCCCGTCATCACGGTACAGAATGCGGCCGTATGGCTCGATGACCAGTCGAGCGATATAGAGTCCGAGGCCGATCCCATTGGGTCTTGTAGAGAAGTACGGCTCGAAGATCCTCTCCTTGTCTTCAGTGGCGACGCCGCGGCCGTTGTCGCAGATGGTGACGCTGAAACCATGGTCAGCGACGGTCAACGCCGCCTGAACTTTCCCTCCTTTTCCTGCACCGTGCTTCTGTGTTACCCAGTAGATGGCGTTGTCCACCAGATTTGCCAAGATCTGGGACATCGCGGCCTTGGCCATCCGGGCCTTGACCGCTACGTTGGGTCGCGCAAAGTCGATCGTGATCCCCTGCTTCGTCAGCAGGGCTTCGTAGAGTTCGAAGGTCACGTCGATCTCATCGGCTACGTCAAAGGTGGTCGCACGACCGCGACGCGCAGGCGTCTGGGGGTCGAGCCGCTCCCGCAAACCATGGATCTGCTCGAGCCAGCCTCGGATACTGGTCAGATCATCATTGATCGTGGCCATCTGCTCGGCGCTCAACATCTTTTGCAGGCGGCGTTCGAGTATCACGAGCTGTCTGTTGACCTTGCCAAGCGGTGCGCCGATCTCATGAATCACGATGTCGACCATGTGGCCGACGCCGGCCGACATGAGCAGTCGTGAAAGGACTTCCTGGACTCGTTCCACACCTCCTGCGACCTGCTTCTCGGTTTCGATCAGCAGTTTTGTCACGGGGTGAGCGACGCCCAGCGCGCTGCTGGCTTGCTTCACCGCACCGGTGAGATCGAAGGCTTCAAACAGGTCAGCAGTGCGCGAAGGTGCCTCCTGTCGCGGGCGAACCTTGTAGCGCTCCTCCTCCAGAACTGTCAGAACGCGCCTGAACCAATCTTCCAATGCGTCATGTTCGGGGTTCCGCACCATGCCTTCTCGCGTACTTCGATCCTTCAGTTCTGGGTTTCCCTCGCGCGAAATGCGGACGGCACCAATCATCTGATTGTTCGCCAGATTGCGCACCGGGTTCTGCCGGCTGCGAAGGTCGAGGTTCAGCCAATCGTTCCCGCGTTCACCGTAAGGATGGACTCGGAAGCCGTCTCGATAGATGGTCACCCCGCAGTAGGCGTCCAGCGTCTTGCGGATCTGGCTGATTGCCAAGTTCTCTCGCGTGGCGATGGGTTCCAGTCCTTCGCGGTCACGATCCCAGGCTCGAAGTTCCACGTCGAAGGCCCCGCAGAGCGGCACTTCGTCGCCTCGGCCAAGGACGCGACTGATGGCGCGCGAAACACCGTCAACACTGAGGCTCCCGGTAAACTGACCGTCACTGCCAAGTCGACCGGAGAGCTGGTACTTCGGCTTCAGGAGAAGTTCGGGCGGCTGTACTCGGCCGGACAGATCGGGGCGGCCCGGCAGGTCAAGCTGAATCTCGAAGTCATCTACGTCGTCGAACGGGGATATGAGGCGAGAAAGGCGCGCATGAAGTCTCTCGAACGCTTCGACGCTCCAGGCGTTCTCGCGCAAGGTTTCGACGGTGAGTTTGGTCCCAACGGGTGACTTCGGATCGACGACAACGTCGTAGTCCACTTCGATTTCGTCGAGATAGCTTTCGTCGGTGAAGCGTCCCCAATTGAGCAGGACACGCACAACCTCATCCGTCTGCACTCGCCGCGTTTCGAGAAAGAGTGTCTCGCCGAGTCGCGCGGACGCAAACCGCCCGATGCCCTTCGCTCCCTGGTAGAGGCGACCTCCGGGGGAGCGGTCATCCTTCTTCTTCAGCACGGTGCCTGGCTCAAGCCATGCGTTCAGCACGATGTCCAGGTTCATGCCTATGCCATCGTCCACGACGACAATCCTTGTCGGCATGCCGGGGTCTCCCTCGAAGCGAACCTCGACCTTGCGAGCGTCTGCGTCGTAGGCATTCTTCACGAGCTCCACAAGCGCTACGGGCTCGTCGCTGATCAATTCCTCGCCGATGAGATTGATTAGTCTCGCTCGCACGCGCATCTTCGCGGTGCCTGAGGTGGCTCCTGCGCTTGCTGATATCGCCTTGATGGTGTTATCGGTCATGTGCTGCTCCTGTCGCGCATTGTGCGGCGTCGCCCCGTCGAAGCTTCGCGGTGAATCGGCCGGAGCACCGTCGATATCTAGTGTCGATCCACTGATCCGCTTTACGGGACCGCGTCCAACTCTCATCGACTTTGTGAAGCGAAGTGCGAGGTCGTGCACTCTCGATCACACTGCCGCTGCTCATCGGCGTTGCTCTGCTCGGGCCGACGATGCTTCGGCCTTGGAGCGGTTGACGATGCCCTCAAGCTTTTCTGCGCTCGCAGTTACCGCTTCGAGTGGCGGCACCTGGCCGAAGACCATACCGGCCATAGCCTCGTAGTCTCTGGCGAGTGCATCTCGCATTGCCGGACTGGGTGCCAACGTGAACGTTCCAGGCGCCGCAGTATCGAGCCCAAGATCCGCGCTGCCAAAGAACAGTCGGGCATGGTGGGCGCAGTCGATCGCCAGCGCATGGTTCGCCTGCCATTCGTGTGCTGATTCGGCTCGCATCAACTGGTGCACGTCGTAGTAGTGGCGCGAGAAGCGTTGTCCGCCATGTCTCAGTTCGCCGCGGCGGTCATGCCATTGCCGCAGGCCATGCAGGATCATCACCTTGTCCCAGAAGGTGCGCTCGGGCTTCACCGTGGTGATGTTGGCTACGGACAGGTCCTGGTCAGGCAGGTCCTGCGCCACATAGGGCGTCACCGTCGCCGAAACGTGGGGGTCCAGCGCCGACTTCGCGCCGGACTCGATCTTGACGGCGGAGCGGATGTAGTCGCCGGTGATTGCCGTGACGGCGGGATACCAGAAGAGCAGCGTCTGGCTATCCTTGTCCTCGGGGTCGAGCTCCAACCGGAAGCGTGCTTCCGGAATGACGGACGCGGCGAGTCGTGCGAACCCCTCCGTCAACGGCCCGGCGATGTAGGCCTGGCAGGCGGTGCGGATCGCGTCGAGCCGCGCGCGACGCTTCTTGCCGCTGAGGGCGTCCAGTTCGGCCACGTCGGTCGCCTGTCCCAGGTCGTCGCGGAAGACGGTGATGTCGATGTCTTCGGAAAACCGAGTGATCAGGCCGAACGCTTTGGAGAGCGAAGTTCCTCCCTTGAACAGCAACCGGGGTCCGCCGGGTGGCAGGCCGTTGAACAGCGCGTCCAGGGTCCAGCAGACCCAGAAGTCTTTCTCGACATTCTGGACTGCCGTGCCCAGGCGAGCGGCCGTCGCGAGGAACAGGTCGCGCCGTTCGGCGTCGCTGGCGGTGATGACGGTGTCGAAGGCCGGGTTCAACGCGCGGTCTCCGCGTGTTTGGCCGAGCGGCGGCGAGCAACAGGTTGTTGCGCGCCGCTCGCCAATGCCGCCTGCGGGTCGCAGCCCGGTAGTTCGCGGACCAAGCTTTGCATCCATGCGGGCATGACGCTGAATCCGTCGAGCAGATCCTGGCGGATCGCAACGCCGTGCGCCGGGTCTGCCAGGATCTTGGCGAGTCGACTCACGATCCGGTCGTGATCGGAGGCTAGGGTGTCCTTCAGCCAGTGCAACGCCTGTACGACGCGCATGGCGGGGCGTCCAGCCCAGTAGAGGCGGCTGGGCGCGGTCTGCTTGAACTCGATGTTCAGCTTGTCGAGCTTGATGGCGCGCCGGCGAGTGTCGGTGTGGATGGTGACGCGGGCGGGCACGGCATCGGTCATGCCGAGGTCGTTGGCGGCGGTCATGCCGTCCACCAGCAGGCGCAGGTGGTCGCGGCGGGCGATAGCTTCCACCACGGCGCGGTAGTCGGGCGTGGTGGGCCGCTTCGTCAGGCTGTTGAGCGTTGGCCGGTCGTACAGGCCTCGGTCGATGCGGCGCAGATCGCCAGCCTGCACCATGCGCTGCAGGGTCTTGTCGATCGCGTCGCGGTTTCCGAGCTGTGCGAAGTCGGTTGGTACCCAGACGTGGCCTGGCCCGGCGGCGTCGATCAACGCGGAGATGTGGGTCTTGAGGTCGGACATGGGTGGTAATCCTGTCCGATGTTTGTATATGTTTTTCGGACGGATGGCAAGGCCTGGTTGTCCGAAAAATGTAGTTTTATTTCGGACGGCTCGTTCCAAAGACCGAGGTGTGCTGGCACATGATTTCGTCCCCCGTCTTGTTGGTCTTCAGTTGAGTGAGTAAGCCTCGTCGCGGCAAAATCAAACAGGACCGTCGAACGGCGCGCTGCGCGAAGCGCCGCCCGCTCACATACATCAGCGGCAACCGGAGGACTACCCGATGGAAGTGACATGCAACACGAACGCGGCACCGATCGCCCATGAAGAAGAATTGCTGCAGAGCTTCCAACGCCTCAGCAAACGCACCAGCGGCAAAGTCGTGGAACGCATCGCCATTGAAGATGCGCACGGTGACGTGCGACTGGCCATCGACGCTTACACCGACTCGGAGTGCGATGGGATCGACCAGCTTCTGCGCGACCGACACTTCGACAACGGCGTAGATATCCAACATCCATTTGGGGAGGAGTCCAACAACCCGTCGTACCAACTCGAAATTACGGTGTTCGAACGCGAGGGGTTCGACAACGTCTACCGATTCATCGGCACCAAGACATGAGCCCTCGTGCTTCATCGTGAGGCGGGCGAGGCCGGCTTGACGGGATCAGGCGACGTTCCGGTTGTGCGGTGTCGTGCCTGTGGACGGCGGGACCGGCTCTTGTGGACCCGTCTTTCAGGGTTTCATTCGAGTTGAACCGAATGCCGGATTACGACCTGTTGGGGTTCTCCGAAGGCCTTCGGATGCGCGCTCGCCTCGAAGGCTGGCCCGCGTTCTTCGCTTTGGCAGCCAAGTACCTCACGAACGGCGAGATGACTGCGCTGGAAAGCGAGGAGAGGGACTGGCACGCGAATGACCCCGAGCTTATCCGCAGCGCCGAGCGAGACCAGACCGCACTCGTCGAATCGTTCCGCCCGGACGACGACGCACTCGAACAGGCACTCGAAGTTCCGCTCGTGCGCAAGATTCGCATCGCCCCAGATCGGTCGGCGAATGCGGCGGTCTGTTGGCTGGACGATGACAGCCAACGCATCGACCTGAACGTCGGCCTGGGGCTGGCCATCGAGGACGCGGTCCTGTCGGCGTGCTGCGCCCGCGGGTTCGCCACGGAACGCGAGGCGGCAAGTGATCTACCGCCGGCGTTCCCGATGCTCCTCGTTGGGGCAGAGGGCTCATTCCGGTATCACGATTACGCGGTACCGTGGCATCGGCGCCTGCGGCGGCAACGCAGCCTGTTCGTACGCCAGTTGCCCGTCGATCCTGCAAGGATGGCCATCGCCGATCTTCTGAAGGCACTGTCGTTCCGGTGGGTCATGCTGCATGAGCAGGCGCATTGGCTGGCGGGACACCTGGATTACCTGCGCGTGTCCCGACGAGTCGGGTCCCTCGCGCTGAGCGAAACACGGCTCGCCGCAACAGGAGTGCTCGGGCCATTCGAGAGTCTCGACCACTGCATGGAACTGCAGGCCGACAGCCTGGCGACACAGCTGTTCCTGACCTTCGGTCTGGCTGACGACTGGTTGGAGCGGTCGCCGCACGCCAAGGCCTACATGGACAGGATGGACCGTTGCGATCCGGACCACCGGTCGGCTTCGCCCGACGTCCGCGAGCGCTTGCCGCGTTTGCGGATGATGTTGCTGGCCGCCGGGATCGGATGTTTGCTCTTCGAGGTCCGCCGCCAGCATCTGGCGCCGCGCCCGCGTTCGCATCCGTCGCCGTCGGCACGCCTCATCAACGTCTGTGCAACGGTGCTGTCCACCTATGGCGATATCGTGCATTTCGAGGCGGACGAGAATGTCGACGATGACACGTACAACGTCCAGCGGCTGAGACCGGCCCTGGTCGAAATGACCAACGTGCTCGCGGACCTGCAGATATTCGCGGGTGTGGTCGGGTTGCGGGATGAAAACTTCCGCGCGGCGATCACGCGCCCGCGGACCGGCGCCAGCCCATCGCTGGCCGCCATGTCACCGCTGGCAATGGACGTGTTCAGTCTGTTGTCGGCGAATTCCGGTGGCACGGGGTACGGCACTCCCGGCGGCCTCGAGTTCGAAGCGCTCGGCCCGGCAGGACGCGAACTCTGGACAGCGTTGGCGCCGTACAGCCGAATGGGCGCGTGGCGCCCCGACGAGGAGACCCCGTGACCCATGACCCCGAACGCTTCACTGGCTCCACCAGGCCAGCAGGCGCTCCGTCAAAGGCGGATGCGGACTCTCTGCGGCGCCCATCTGAGCCGTCTGGGATCGGGCGGCACTGCTGAGAATGCGGGTCAGGATGTCGGGTGCGGCGTAGCCGATCGCCGTGGCCTGCAACGGTGTCGTGACCGCCAGCAAGGCGGCGCCGAAGAGTCCCAGCGCGATCTGAATGCACAGACCGATATAGATCCCCGGATCCCGCAACGGGTTGGCCCCGCGACGGCTCTTGGCCTTGCGGGACCATTTGAGGACGCGGATCGCATCGGGGATCAGGCCCCCGATGGCCGCATAGGCGATAACGTCGATGCTCATTCGTGCAGCATTGTGGATGGCATCACCACTTGTCAAGAGCGGCGCCGCGCAGCGAGCGCTCCACGACACGCGATTGGCACTCGGCAAGGTCCGGCCGCAGGCGGGCCAGGCGCTCCTTCACCGACCGCAGTTCGAGGACATGCTCGTTGCTGGCCGTCTGCGGCTCGAACAGCGGCTTGAGCAGGGCCGCTACCGATCCCTTGAATCGCAATAGTTGGGAGGCGGCTTGCAAATCGCCGAGGGTCTGATCCATCAATGCCTGCATGCTCGTCTCGTCGATCCAGGTGGTGTCGGGTCCGTACAAGCTGGGTTCCTTTTGCGCCAGTGTCGTGAAGACGACGCCGTACGCGTCGAGCAGCCGCGTCATCGGCAGCGGGTGACTGCTCTCACCGCCGGGCCGGTTGGCGTCGAACAGCAGCAGCACACTGCCCAACGCGACCAGCGCCACCCGAACGCCCTGAGCCGGGGACCGCAGGCTCTCGACCGGATGCGACCACAGCCCGGGTTCGCCGGCGTAGATGCGCACCGCCTGGAGATGAGCGCGCTCATCGGCGTGGGATTCAAGCGCGCGCAGGTCGGCCGCTCGCTCCTGGTCTGCCGTTGCGCGCGGCGCTTCGGCGATGTCGGCCTGGGCGTGCATGCGCTGCATGAACATCAGATGGCCCGCCAGGAAGTGACTCTCCTCGTGGTACAGCAGCCAATGGAAGGCGGCTGTCATCAGGTACAGCCCCAGCGAGTGTCTGACGGGATCGTCGGGCACGCGATGCGCCAGCGGCAGCCGTCCGGACTCGAGCAGGAATGCGTAGTCCTTGTAGCGCGACGGATGCGGCTGGTCCTGCCCGCCCGCCATCGCCCCTGCGACGTCCGGAAAGAAATCGGTGCGGCAGCACAGGGTCATGAACAGGTCGTAGAAGCCGACGATCGCGCCCGCGGTGATTTTGTAGTGGGGGACGCAGCGGTCGCCGAACCCCAGAAGCCAAGTGCGATGGGCCACGGAAGCATCCACGTGCCAGGCAGCTTCGAGCACGTCGAGCCGCATCTGCTTGCGCACCCGCGCGAAGGGCGGATCGCTGTAGATGCTGTCGCGCCACTCGTCCGCGAAGCCACGGAACAGCGAGACCCAATGTTGCGGGTCGTTTTCCGGATCGGCAGTGCTCGAGTTCATGGCGATGGGACAGGAGAATCACGGGTGCGATCACGAAAGCCGGGCGCGACAGGCCCAGTCGTCGATAGGATGACATGGTCCGGGATGCCGCCCGGGCAAATGCGCCGGCAAGTGCGTCCGCCGGTGCGCGGGCAGACGCGGGCCACGAGGCATCAGCGCCGCGACGTTGGCGTCGCGCACGGGGGAGGTGGAAGATGCGAAGAACGATACCCGAGCGGCTGCCCGTTCCGGTCTGCCAAGGAGGACCGGTCCTTGTGATGACTCTCTCGGGTATCCCGAGATGCTGAAGCTCGGCCGCATCACGTTCGTCGCATGGGATGGCGAGCCGCCGCCCGACCTCGTCCTGGATGACCTTCCTTCGTCCGATAGGGTCCTGGCAGTTGTCGAGCAGGCGTTCGGTGCCTACCTGGCCGAAGGCGCCGTCATCGACCGCTGGGACGGGCTGGCGCCGCTGCAGTCTCCCGAGACCGGTCTCCATCTGGTGTACGTGTACGGACACGCCTGGCTGGAATCCGGCGAGCCGCAGGCTGCTTGGCGAGTTGGCGACGACTCGATCGTCGGAGGCCCGAAGGAACTGTTGCCGTCGCTCGTGCCCGTCGCCGGCGCCGACCGAACGGTGCTCGTGCTCGACTGTTGCCACGCGGCGGCGTTCGACCGCTTTCTGGTCCAGCCGCACGTCCCTCGGCTGGCGGTCTATGCCTGCGCGGCGGAAGAAAGCGCGATCGCGCTGGTGACGGAGCAGGCCAGCAGGCTCAGCCTGGCGTTGGCCGCGGAACTGTCGAGGGCAAGCGCCTCGGTGGATCTGGTGCGAGCGGTCGCTGCCGCTGCCGAGCATCTGGAGCGCGATGGGGTGTTGCACGGGCAGAGCGTGAGCTACCGCATGACCGGCCCGGCGGTAAAGCTTGCGCGCGGCAGCGCCTCAGGGCAGCCGCGGCGCGAGCGGACCGTCAGCCGCGTACGCAGGATGCTCGTGACCATCGGTGTCGTGGCGACCGGCATCGTGGTGGTTTCGGGATGGTTCTACTGGAGCCATGTTCTTGTCGACGTCGATTTCGCCGGGCTTGCCGCGTTCGCACAAGACGTCCAGGTCTCGGTGCGCGAGGAAGATCCCGCGAGCAACAGCAGCGAGCCGATTGCGGACCGGTCCGTCGACGCCAACCGCGCGCGCCTCTGGCTGCCGGCCTCCGATCTCGTCCTCCAGGTGCGAGCTCGCTATCCCGACGGTGCCGACCGCGCCTTGAACTTCCATGTGCTGCTGAGCCGCGGCTTCGACCCGCGCTCCAAAGTCGTGAAGCTGACGCTTCCCGATGCCGAGGCCGTCAAGGCGCATCCGAACATGGCGTTCGTACCGGCCGTGAACTGGTACCACGGCCGGGAGCGCGAGGCTCGGACGAGTGCGCTGCCGTTCTGGATCGACCTGCGCCCTCCCACGGTCGACGGGTACACGCCGATTGCAAGTCGCCTGACGTCGCGCGGCGAACTGAAGGAGGAGAACTCGTTCATTCTGAGCTGGCGTCAGCGCAGCGCGGCCATCGACGCCGTGGGCCTGTCTCAGTTGCGCTCGCTGGGCAAGGATCTCGGCGAGATCGTGGGCGTCATCGAGGCTTCCGGTTCGAGTCAGGTCGCCGCGCCTGGGGACATCGTCGTGGGGACGGGTCAACTGCCATGCGCAACATGCCCCGCCCCGATGACTCGGCTGGAGGCGGGCCTGTACTGCGCAAGCCGCGGCATGCGCGTGCCGACCGACCTGGAGTGGGAGTTGGCCGTTCGTGGCGTCGACGGCCGCGTGTACCCGTGGGGAAATCGCTTCGACGACACGCGCGCCAACGTGCCCGGCCTGCCGCAAAAAGGGGAGGCATCACCGCATCTGAAGCCGGTCGATGCCTATCCGAACGAGCGCAGCCCGTTCGGTCTCGTCGATACGGTCGGCAATGCCGGAGACTGGGTCGTCAACGATTCCAGTTCCTTCGAGCGGGTCTATATGGGTGCCACCTACCGCTTCAACCCTTAGGATGCGACGGCGTTCCGAATGCTGCCGGTCACCGAGTCGGACGCCCTCGTGCGCGAGATCACCGTACGGTGTGTCGCCGACGCGGCGAGTTCAGCACCCAAGTAGGGCGAGCACCTGGGTTTTGCTAGCGAATCTGCCGTACCGCGCGCAGCACGCTCTGGGCGGTGCTGAGTCCCAGGCCCATGTCGAGGCACAGCTTGAAGAACTCGTCCGCCGCCGACGACTTGTCGAGCCCGTGGCGCCGCGTCAGGTCGCGGGCCAGCTTGCCCATCGGCACGATGTCGCTCGAACTCACCCAGGCCGGGTCGCCGACGCCAGCTTCGAACGCCGTGATCACTTCGTCGGGTAGCTCTGCCCCGAACAGGAAGTAGCGCAGGTAGGGCACGAAGTGCGGGTGGACGTAGATGTCTTCACCGAGTGTTCCATTCCGTTCGAACACTCCCTTTCGTGATGCCTGGACTCTCCCGGGGTTGTAGTCCGGGACGTTCCAGTAGTTGCGCCGCTCCTGCGGAACGGCCTGGCGAGCGCTGAGAGATCGCACCAAGGCCAGGATCGGGGCCTTGTTCGCGTTGTACGCCGCGTGGCCCTCGTTATGCGACCGGTACGTGACCTGCAGGTCGATCTTCGACAGGAGTGCCGCTTCGTCGGCGGTCAGTTCTATGTGGTACTTCTACATGCTCGGATTTTCGTTCGGCGAGCTGATCGACGCCGCCTGTCCCTTTGACATATGTCGACCCGGCGAGGTGCAGTGCACTCCTGCTGCCGGATGCGCTACTTCAGCAACTCGGGTAGGCAGTCGGCGAACTCCGGCTGGATCTTGCTCATGGGTTTGGTGATGGCCTCGTCGCCGGTCAAGACCGCGAGCGCCATGCCGGTCATCGTGGCCAGGGCGTTGGCGTTGCGCAGGACCTGCAGCGCCAGCTGAACAGGGAAGCCTTCCGCGCTGCGGCGCAGCGGATGGATGCCGCCATGGACGAATGAATTCATGGCGTGCCACGACACGTCCTTGAAATGCACCAGCATTTGATGCCCGACAGCCGGAACGCCTTGGCTGACCCGTTTGCCGATCTGCTCGATCATGTCGCTGGCGCTGGGCAGGTTCTTCGCCTTCTGTTCGCTCTCCAGCGTGAGCGGGGCCAGCAGCTTGTCGATTGCGTGGTCGTTTGCGGCGTAGATCAACCACATGGCACGGGTCAGCGCCTCGAACTGCAGACGCATCAGGCTGACGGCCGAGGTGGGAAGCCCAAGCGCCATCAGCGCCCTGAGTGCGGTCCCGTGTTCGAGGGCAACGAAGCACATGCCGAAGGCGGCTTCACTGCGGGGCGAGCCGTCGAACTCAGCGTCGTCGAGAAGGGCCAGCAGCTTTTCGTGCAACTCGTCGGAGCGGCGCAGCATGCGTTCCAGCGGATCGTTCGTGTTCTGGGCTTCGTTCACCATGCCGCCATCGTAGAGCGTGCGATGCGTTCGTGCGTCTCCCGGCGATGCCGGGGCGCGCTGTCGTGCTGCGCATCGAGCCGCCGATGGCGTCTCGCCCCAGCGGGCTTCCATCCCTGACGCCTTCGCGCCGGTCGGCGCTGCGCACTGCGCTTGCGAAGACAGATGTGGCGAGGGTGGGTGGCTTGCTGTTCCCTTCACCGTATCACGCCGTTCTCGCCGTCAAGGTCTGCGCGTGCGCTGCACGCTGGCGTCCTCGCGGCCGTCTTCGAACCCTGACAACTGCGCTGCGCCGTGCTGACGCCGGTCTAGGGCAATCCGCCCGGTCAACCGGAGATCACCGTGGACAACAAGTCATACGTTTCGTTGGAGCAGCATCTGTGCGTGGTGTGCGCCACCCCCTTCGACGCGGGCAGCATCCTGCTCGACCGCCGCCTGCGCGCGAACATGAAGCGTCACACGACGACGGGCTGGGGCCTGTGCCCCGAACACCAGCGGCTGCATTCGGAAGGCTTCGTGGCACTCGTCGAGTGCGACCCGCAGCGCAGCGGCGCGCCCTCGGGCGATGGGCAGATGAAGCCGGAGCAGGCGTACCGCACAGGGCTGCTGGCCCACCTCAGGCGTGAGGCGTTCACCCAGGTGTTCAATGTGGCAATCACGGCCGACCAGCCTGTCGTCTTCGTCGAGCCCGGCGTGATCGAGCGACTCCAGTCAATGGTGGCGCCGAAGGATTGACGCCGCGTTGACGCTCTCTGCGTCGCCCGTGGATTGCGGGCGACGCGGCTGCTTGCTGGGCCGACGTGCGCGGATGGTCAAGGAGACGCCGGCGCGCAACTTGGTGGCCGTTCTGGCGGTGCACTGCCATCCATCGGGGTTTGCCGAGCCGTCGCGTACCGACGAGTTCCTGACGCAGACGCCGAACAGAGGCGCTTATCGACGCGCGAGTGCTCGATCGCCTCGTCGTCGCGGGCTGCGATGTTCTTTCGTTTGCCGGGCATGGGCTGCTGTAGTCCGAGGGCCTCTTGGCCCTTTTTTACTGTCCGCTATTCGGCTGCGCTGTTCAATTTGGCCTCGGCTCCTTGCATCGACCGAGCCTTGGTGGCGATATGGGCCTCGATCGAGCTGCGCTGAACCGCCACCAAGGTCATGGTGCATTCGCAAACCGGCTCACGGCTGTCGTGCGCGCGCACGAAGAATGTGGCGCTTCGCTGGCCGACTTGCTCGACCCAGCCGCGCAGGCGAAGCGTCGTACCCGACGGTATCGGCGCCAGATGCTCGATGCGGATCAAACGTCCGACGATGACCTGGAGCTCGGCGTCGATGTGGCGCTGCATCTCGCGAATGCAGATCGACTCCGCCATGGCCAGCAGGTAGCTCGTGGCCAGGCACTCGATGAGCGTTGAGGCGTAGTCACGTCCGTGCGGCAGTCGCATGAACAGCGACTTCGCGGTCTGATCCGACGGCACGGCACAGGTCTCCTCGAAAACGATCTCGCTGACGCCTTGGTGATTCATCAGTTGTTGAGCCTCTCTTGTGTGCCGGGATCGTGCCGACATGAACTGAAATGCCAAACCTGTCGTAGCGCACTGCGGCGTAGCCGGGCTGATGAGCCCATCCCGGCCTCTTGCGCCTTCGGGCGGCTGTCCGTCACGCGCGATGCAGAACAGACGAGTCAGGCCGGCATCGCCGGCGGTCAAACGACAGCGGCCCGTTCCCGTGCCCGGGGACCGCGGGCCTGGTTTCCTTCACGGATACGTGAACGAGGCCCGCTTGACGAACTGACCGGCGTTCCGTTCTCGCCGCTGCGCTTCGTTCGCTGCACGCCGGCCAGATCACCACCCCGATCACCCGCCACGCCCGATGCCGGGCCGCTGAATGCGATGAAGTGATCGGCCCGGCTCGACCGCCGCGCCAGTCGCTCACCTTCGGTTCACTTGATGGCACGTCGGCCGCAGTGGCGCCGGGCCTCCTGTGCTGGGCGGGCGGCTTCGCTGCAACCGCTGCGCCAGGCAAGCTGTCACAACGGCCGCGACGCTGCGTTGCCCGAACACGGTGGCAGCGCGTGCGCCAGTCGTCCCACCGCGCTCCCCCCAGCTGCGCCCCC
>JBDTTU010000029.1:0-44340 GCA_039930465.1 Burkholderiales bacterium | reverse complement strand
GCTGGGCGGCCAGACAGGCCCCCTCATCGATCAGCTACTCGGCTCGCAGTACCGCGAGCCGCTGCCGCATGAAGGCCGCGGACCAATTCCGCTTCCTCGCCATCAGATAAGCGCGGTTCCTGACCAGCGTTCACACCCAAGAGTACCCACTCGGAATTCAAGAGAGGCTCAAAACAGTGTTGACCGTCGCGCACTTCGACCGCCTGGGCGCGTCCCCAGACTCGCATGACCTCAAGCTCTCGAACCGCCCGGTGCGGACCCGCATGCCGGTTGGTGTGGCAGGGGGGCCTCCTCCAAACGAGGCCCCTATGCCGATCGCGTTTTTGAAGTCGTTGCCACGACATCGGGCAGAGTGATCTTGAAGGATCAAGGCAGACTCATTTATGACAATTCCTGCCTGCTGGATCGCCACGAGGGGCTCGATCCCGGCGCTGCTTGGCACGGATGCCGCGGACCGCGGTCATGCGTTGCCAAACCCACTCAAAGGCCAAGCCCCTTGCGATCGAGTTGGTGGTTCTGCCCTCCCAGACAGGCGATCTTGATGGCGCCGACCCGATTGCCCAGCTCGACACAACGCTGCAGCGGCCAGCCGCGTTCGATCCCGTAAAGCAACGCGCCGCGAAATGCATCGCCGCAGCCGGTAGGGTCGACCACCTGGGTCGCCGCCACACCGGGGACGTGACTGCGCATGCCTTGTTCCCAGAGATCGCAGCCTTGCGCGCCGAGCGTGACGATCACGCCACGCAGATGTGATCGCGACAGTGTCTCGAGCGTTCGCCCGGTGCGGTCACAGAGCATCTTTGCTTCGTAGTCGTTGAGCGCCACCCAGGTTGCCTGCTCGATGAAACGATTGAGCTCGGCCCCGTCGAACATCGGCAGACCTTGACCCGGGTCGAAGACAAACGGAATCTTTGCACTCGCCAACTGAGCCGCGTGCGCCAGCATGGCATCGCGACCGTCGGGGGCCACGATGGCGACACCAATGCCGCGTCCGGTGGGCACCGAGGTCAGGTGAGCCGCCTGCATCGCGCCCGGATGAAACGCCGTGATCTGGTTGTTGTCGGTGTCCGTGATGATGATGGCCTGCGCCGTGTGATGGTCGGCGATTTCCCGTACGAATTCCGTGCTCGCACCCCATGACCGGATCCGGTCAAGGTACTCGCGCCCGTCCGAGCCGCACGCCGCCATCACGAGCGGTTCGCCCCCGAGTTGGCTGAGCGTGTAGGCGATGTTGCCGGCGCACCCACCGAACTCACGGCGCAGGCTCGGAACCAGGAACGACACATTGAGGATGTGCAGTTGCTCCGGCAGTATTTGCTGCGCAAAGCGGCCCGGGAAAGTGGTGATCGTGTCGAAGGCGAGGGAACCGCAGATGAGTGCCGACATGGCTTGCTCCAGGAGTCAAAAATCGATAACCGCCGCCAGGAGGCTGGCCGGCGAAGAGGTCTTGTCAGGGGTAGAAGATCTCGACCGTGTAGCCACTCACACGGAGGTTGTTTGCCGAAACGAGCAGCTGCAGCGATGTTTCACCGCCTGCAGGCAATAGGCTCGACGTGGTCCGGAAATCGCGCGGCCCCAGCGCCTTTCTTGCGACCGTGAGGCCCGACCCATCGGTCAGGCTCAGTTCGATCGACGGAAGTGCCAGAACGATGGGGCCGCGGTTGCGCAGAGCCACCGACAAGCGAAAGGAATCCGTCACACCCACGCGCGCCAACGCGGTGTTTTCGACAGATATGTCTTCGATGCGGCGCGGCGCTTCAAGGCGACAACTCGCCAGCTCGCACCAGGCCACCAGCGCTGGCCGAACCGTCGGCCATCGTGCAGCGACGAGGTCCCGAAAATGATGTGCAGCTTGCAGAAGGAGGCACCCAAGAAGAACCACGCTCATGCACGACAGGGCGAAACGCGTTCTGGAGCCGCGCCAGCTCTCCTCGCGTTGGGCGCGGCGCACGAACTCGGGCGCGGGTTTGTCGAGAGCCACTTCTTCAACCGGCTCGGCCGTGAACAGCGCGCCCACCTGAGACGGGTCGTCGTCATCCGCCACCCAATCCGGGTTGAACTGCGCGTCCGAGAATTCGTGTCGATCGCGTGCCCGGACATGCGCCGCAGGCGTGGATTCCGAATCGGCGCGGCGCGTGCCGAACAATCGTGTATCGAGCTTGTCGACAAGGTGAGGGTCGGGCTCCGCACCGAAGCCATCGTTGTTCCAGGCTGCCTCGGCGTCATTGCTGTCGTTGGCTATTCCGCGGCTGTCGGGTGCGGTGGCGATCTCCGGTGGCGTCTCGCGCTCCAGGTCGAACAGGCCCTCGAGCGCGTTGAATACTTCGTTGCAGCGGCCGCAACGCACCCAACCTTCCGAGACCTTGAGCTGGTCCTGCACAACCCGGAAAACCGTTCCGCAAGAAGTGCATCGTGTGGCCAGACTCATGCCTGAATCATGCCATGCGCCCTCAGGCGGCACGACGCGCGGTCAGCAGGATCCAGCCATCCTCGGCGTCGCTCACCTGAAGCGCCAGCCATGGCGCGTAGGCGGCCTTCAACTCGTCGGCCTGGCGTTCCAGAATGCCCGCCAAGACCAGGTCGCCACCCGGCTCGACGAAAGAGCACAGCACCGGCGCCAACAACTTGAGCGGTGTCGCGAGGATGTTCGCGAAGACGAGCGCATAGCTGCCACCTGCCGCGTCAGGCAGGCCGGCGCGAAGTTCTACGCCGTTACCCCGCGCATTCGCCGTCGTGGATTCGATCGCGGCCGGGTCGATGTCGACCGCATCGATGTCGATCGCGCCATGCAGCGCAGCGCCGATCGCCAGAATGCCTGAGCCGCACCCGTAGTCCAGCACGCGTTTCCAGCGCGGGGCTTCCATGGGCGCGTGCGTTGCCGTCCAGCGCAGGCACATGCGCGTGGTCGGGTGGGTTCCTGTGCCGAAGGCCAGGCCGGGGTCGAGCCTGATCACGCGCCGCGCTTCGGCCGGGGGCTCGTGCCAGCTCGGCACGATCCAGAAGTCGGGGGTCACGGGCACTGGTGCGAACTGCGATTGTGTGAGCCGAACCCAGTCTTCATCCGGCACGACCTGGATGGCGCGAAGCTGAATGTCTTCAGCCCAGTCCTGCGCCATCAACAATGCTGCCGCAGACGTGGCCGAGGCTTCATCCACGAACAAGGCCTTCAACATCGAACGTTGCCAGCCGTTGCGAGGCGGCGGCATGCCTGGCTCGCCGAACAGGGCCGCCTCGGCGCTCGTGTTGGCGTCGGCGTCTTCGACCGACACCGACAGGGCATCAAGCTCTTCCATCAACGCGTCCGACGCCATCTCGACGCAGGTTTCCGGCGCCAGCAACTGCAGCTCGACCATGCCCTTCAGTGCCTCAGCGCTTGTGCTGGCCCAGCCAGCCTTCGAGGTAGTGGATGCTGGTGCCGCCTTCGATGAACTTGGCATCCACCATCAGCTCGCGGTGCAGCGGGATGTTGGTCTGGATGCCTTCGATCACCGTCTCCGACAACGCGATCCGCATGCGCGCAAGCGCCTGGTCGCGCGTGTCGCCGTAGACAATGATCTTGCCGATCATCGAGTCGTAATTCGGCGGCACGAAGTAGTTCGTGTAGGCATGCGAATCGACACGCACACCGGGGCCGCCCGGCGGGTGCCACATGGTGATGCGCCCGGGCGACGGCGTGAACTTGTACGGGTCTTCGGCATTGATGCGGCACTCGATCGAATGCCCGCGCATCTGGATGTTGCGCTGCGTGAACGGCAGCTTCTCGCCGGCCGCGATGCGGATCTGCATCTGCACGATGTCGATGCCCGTCACCAGTTCCGTGACCGGGTGTTCCACCTGCACGCGCGTGTTCATCTCGATGAAGAAGAACTCGCCGTTCTCGAACAGGAACTCGAAGGTGCCGGCGCCGCGGTAGCCGATCTTCTTGCACGCCGCGGCGCAGCGCTCGCCGATGCGCTCGATCACACGCCGCGGAATGCCCGGCGCCGGCGCCTCTTCGATGATCTTCTGGTGGCGCCGCTGCATCGAACAATCGCGCTCGCCGAGCCAGACCGCGTTCTTGTGCTCGTCGGCCAGGATCTGGATCTCGATGTGGCGTGGGTTCTCGAGAAACTTCTCCATGTAAACAGCCGGGTTGCCGAAGGCCGCGCCGGCTTCGGCGCGTGTTGTCTGAACCGCATGGATCAGCGCAGCTTCGGTGTGTACGACGCGCATGCCGCGCCCGCCACCACCACCCGAGGCCTTGATGATCACCGGGTAGCCCACCGCGCGCGCCGTGCGGATGATCTCTTTCGGGTCGTCCGTCAGCGCGCCTTCCGAGCCCGGAACGCAGGGCACGCCCGACTTGATCATTGCCTGCTTGGCCGAAACCTTGTCGCCCATGACGCGGATCGACGCCGGCGTGGGGCCGATGAAGACGAAGCCGCTGCGCTCCACGCGCTCGGCAAAGTCGGCGTTTTCCGAGAGAAAGCCGTAGCCGGGGTGAATGGCTTCGGCGTCGGTCACCTCGGCGGTCGAGATGATCGCCGGCATGTTGAGGTAACTCTGTGCCGAAGCCGCCGGCCCGATGCACACGGCCTCGTCGGCCAGCTTCACGTACTTCGCGTCACGGTCGGCTTCGGAATACACCACGACCGACTTGATGCCCAGTTCGCGGCAAGCGCGCTGGATCCGCAGGGCGATCTCGCCTCGATTGGCGATCAGTATCTTCTTGAACATGAAGTGCCCTTATTCAATGATGAACAAGGGCTGCCCGAACTCCACGGCCTGTCCGTTCTCGCAAAGGATGCGCTTGACCGTGCCCGACTTGTCGGCCTCGATCTCGTTCATGATCTTCATCGCTTCGATGATGCAGATCGGGTCGCCCTCCTTGACCGACGAACCCACCTCGACGAAAGCCTTGGTGCCGGGGCTCGCGGACAAGTAGAACGTGCCCACCATTGGTGACTTCACGGTGTGACCGGTTTCCACCGGCGCCGCTGCCGGCTCAGCAATTCCTGCGCTCGGCACTGCTGCTGGCGCCTGCGGCGGCGCCACGGCGTGGCCGGGCGCGTACATGAGTGGCGCGGCCACGGCGGCGGGTTCAGATTTGACAATCCGCACCTTACCGTCGGCTTCGGTGATCTCCAGCTCTGAAATGTTTGAATCCGACACCAAATCGATCAGTGTCTTCAGCTTGCGAAGGTCCATGTTCTCTCCAACGGTTGCTCATGCCAGCATCGGGTGCGGGTCAAGTCTGCCTCTGGTGGGCGTTCGATCCGGGCGTCTTGCACCCAAGAAGCCGCGGACTTTACGCGCTTTGGATTCAATTGACTTCTGTTGACAAGAATTTAATCAACGACCCCAACTCGGAGCCGGTCCGGCTTTCGGCGCCTTCGTCACGAGGTGGAAGCGGCCCAGCCAGCAAGGTCGGCCGGCGAAATGGCGCCCAGTTTCTGGTGTTCCAGCGCGCCAGCCGCGTTGAAAACGACACTGAAGGGCAGGCCGCCGCCGGTGTTGCCCAGCGCGCGAGACAGGCTCACACCCTCGAACCCGGCCAGGCCGACCGGGAAGCCCACCGGGTGTTGCGCGAGAAACTGCCGCACTGGTGCTTCGTTGTCCACCGCCAGACCGACCACCTGCCAGCCGCGTGCTTGCTGGTCGCGGTGAAACCGGTCCAGCAGTGGCAGTTCGGTGACGCAGGGCGCACACCATGTCGCCCAGAAGTTGAGCAGCAGCGGCTTGCCACGCAGGGAGGCAAACGGCAATTCGCCGCCGCCGGGCTTCGCGAAGGTTCGCGACCACAGCAATGCCTGCAGCTCGGCTTCGGCCCGGGAGCGGCGCTGCCACAGCGCGCCGCCCGTTCCGGCCGCCGCAGCACAAGCCGCGACGCCGCCCCAGAGCAACGTGCGGCGCCTCACGTGGTCTCCATCAATTTGCGCAAGGCCACGAGATCGCCGCGCTGCGAGCGCCCGCCGGAATCGGGTTTCAGGGCGCCGCGAAGATCGTCATGGTCGAGCACGCTCAGAAACACGGTGACTTGTTCGCCGAGCGCAACGCTGGGGCTGCTGACGCTGAGCACGTCGACCTCGGCGCCGCGCGCGCTGGTCGTGCTGCCCACATCGTAGGAAACCCCACGATCGATCAGTGCCAATTCGGCCGCCTTCGAGTCGTCGCAGAACAATTGCAGGTGGACCGCGTTGAGTCGCGTCGCCGTGCCGCGCCAGACCGCGCCCGTCAGATGCGGGCGAAACTCGGCCAGACGCTCCATCCAGACCCGGGCCACGCCACGAAGTGCCGCCAACTCGGCGGGCTGCGTCTCGGCGCAGAAGATCGACAAGTAAGTGCGCACCTCGTCTTCCACTTCTTCGTTTGAAGGCAAGCCGGCAGCGCGCTGGCCGTTGTGCCCCAACTGGCGCGCGGCGCGGCGCTTTGCAGGGCCGTACTCCATGCCTTCTTCGACCACCAGCCGCGCGGCCGTGGCGGCGATTTCTGCGCTCAGCGTCGAAGCCATGAGCGATTCTGCAATGCTGTGCATCGGCTCATGGCAACTCGACTGCGCCCATGCGCGCCACCACCGTGGCGGCGCGGCCGACCACGTAGGCCGAGCCCGGGCGCTTCTCGAAACGTTTCGGCGCCGGCAGCATCACCGCGAGCTGCGCCGCCTGCATCGCACCCAGGCCGCTGGCGCCCACGCGAAAGTAGTGGCGCGCCGCCGCCTCGGCGCCAAAAACGCCCTCGCCCCATTCGACGCTGTTGAGGTAGATCTCGAGGATGCGCTGCTTCGACAGCAGCGCTTCGAGCATGAAGGTCACCACGAACTCCTGCCCCTTGCGCAGCAGGCTGCGCTCGCTGCCGAGGAAGAGGTTCTTGGCCAATTGCTGCGTGATCGTCGAGCCGCCAACGACCTTGGGTTGGGCATGAGCCGGTATCTTGGCGGCAGCGGCCGGTTTGCCTGCGGTGAGCGCCCTCTGCACGCGTTTGTCGATCTGCTCGTTGATCTTCTCGACCCGTGCTTCGGCTTTCTGGTTGCGTTCCCAGGCTCTTTCCAGCGCGTCCCATTCCACCCCGCTGTGCTCGGCGAAGCCGGCGTCTTCGGAAGCGATGACCGCGCGTTTCAAATTCACCGAAATGCGGGCGTCGTCGGCCCACTGCTGGGCCCACAGAATCTGGTTTTTTTCAGTCAGCAGTCGCCACGCTTCGGAACGCTGGAAGGTGGTGGACTGCGGGTCTGCGACCGCCATCAGGCCGATGCGCCCCAGAAAGTAGATCTGCAAGGCCAGCGCTGCGACGAGCACCAGCGTCAGTGCCCGCAACAGATGCGCCCACGCCGCTTTCATCGCCGAACCTGCGCCATGCGCTCGCGCAAGGCCGCCAGCACCGGCGGTGTGTCCGGGCGCACGCCGCGCCAGAGTTCGAATGCGGCGCCGGCTTGTTCGACCAGCATGCCCAGGCCGTCGCGGCCAGTCGCACCCAGGCGTGATGCCCACTCGAGGAAGCCTTGTGCTGCCGGGCCGTACATCATGTCCAGCGCCAGGGTGCCGGGTCGCAGCGCACGGTCTGCCACGGGAATCGCGCCCCCATTCAGGCTGCTGGCAGTGGCGTTGACGACCACGTCGAAGCTTTCGCCACACTCGGCCAGCGTGCATGCGCGCAGCCGGGTATCGGGCGCTACCGACCGGTGCCGATCGACCAGGGTCTGGGCTTTTTCCAGCGTGCGATTGGCCACCACGACCTCGGCAGGTCGAGCCTGCAGCACCGGCCCGAGCACGCCAGCGGCGGCACCTCCGGCACCGATCAGCAGCACGCGCTGGCCGCGCAATGGGGTGCCGGTGTTGTGTTCGATGTCGCGCACCAGGCCCACGCCGTCGGTGTTGTCACCGCGCCAGCCTTCGGCGTCGAAGCTCAGCACGTTGGCGGCCTGGGCCAGTGCGGCGCGGGCGCTGAGCCGGGTTGCGATGCGCGCGGCCTCGAACTTGAAGGGCACGGTGATGTTGCAACCTTTTGCGCCACTGCTGACCAGCGCGCGCAGCGAACTCTCGAAGCCTTCCAGCGGCCAGAGCAAGCGACCGTATTCCAACAACTGCCCGGTCTGGCGCGCGAACTCGGCATGGATGAACGGCGACTGGCTGTGTTCGACCGGGTTGCCGGCCACGACGTAACGGTCCATGGCCATCAGTTCCCGGGTGTCGCGCTCAGCGTGGTTTCGAGCGCTTCATCGCGCGTGAACCGGAAGCGCGACGTGATCACGAGCTGGTCGGCCTTGCGCCGCATCGCCGAAGTGAACGGCCCGAACGGCGCCGCGGCCCTGACGATCGCGACGGCGCGCCGGTCGAGCAGAGTCGAGTTCGACGGGCGCACCACTTCGGTTTCGATCACGCGGCCTTCGGAGTCGACCGTCACGTTCATCGTCAACTCGCCATAGAGCTTGCGGCCCTGGGCCTCGGGGAAGTTGCGCGTACCGCGGTCTTCGATCTTGCGGCGCAGCTGGTCGTAGTACATCGCGTACACCTCTTCGCGGGTGGCCGGGCTGATGTAGCGCTTCTTCGGGCGCGCGTTTTCTTCGTTGATGCGCTTCTCGATCTCGGCCAGCAGCTGGATCAGCTGGCGCCGGTGTTCTTCCTGCGAGCGCTCTTCCGGCGTGCCCTGGTCACGCTGCGGGTCGGGTGCCGGCAGCAACGCAAGTTCGCGGCGGATCTGCGCCAGCAGTTGCTGCTGCGCTTCCTGCAACTGCTCGATCTGCTTGCGTGCGTCTTCATTCGACTCGCCAATTTCGATCAGCGCCGAAGGCGGCAGCGGCGACGTGGCCCGGCCTTGCTCAGCGTCACCCCCGCCGGCCAGGCTCGCCTGGGCGATCGCCTGTGCCTTTTCAGGCGGCTCGCCGGAGCGCGAGTTGACGAGGATCACTTCGAGCGGCGTGTCCTGGAACACCCGGTTGAAACCTTCGGGGTCGACAAAGCGCACCGTCAGCAGCACGGCATGCAGGCCGAAAGAAACGATCAGCGCGATCTGCAGCGTCGAGAGTTTTTTCGGCAAACGCATGGCGGTGTCAGTTGGCGATGGCCGTGTCGGTGGGTTGGGCGGTGGCGGTGTCGCTGCCCTCCGCCAGAACGTCGATCGCCAACGACAGCGGCCCGGTGCTCTCTGCGGCATCGTCGGTGTCTGCTTCGGCTTCCTGACCACCCGCCGCGGCCACGTCATCGAGCCGCGCCACCAGGCTGGCGTGGATGTCGAGCGTGAGCAGGTCGGTGGCGCTCAAGCCCACGCGCACATGCGCGCCGCGTGGCAGGTTTTCGGTGCCCGGCGTGCGGAACACCAGCGGCAGATCGTCGGCGCGCACCAGCCCGTCTTTCATCACCACGGCGTTCAGCTCGGTGATGCCGTTCTGCGCCAGGTACTGCAGCGTCCAGTAACGTTCGATGCCCGACTGGAAGCCGTTGTATTCGGCATAGGCCGCATCGAAGGCCGAGATCACGGAGAACAACTGCACGTCCTTCGGCTTGAAGGGCGCGGCCAATGCGGCGGTGCGGCCGTGGCGCGCGCAGGCGATCAGCTGCCACTGGTTCACCAGATCGACATAGCGCCGCAGCGGCGACGTGGCCCAGGTGTACTGCGCCACGCCCATGCCGGCATGTGGCGCGGGCTTGGTGCCCATGCGCACCTTCACGCCCGGCGCCATGCTGGCCTGGCTGCGGTAGATGCCGGGCACGCCGCAGTCGTGCAGCCAGCCGCCCCAGGTGCTGTTGGCCAGGATCATCGCTTCGGCCACGATCAGGTCGAGCGGCGAGCCGCGTTGCCGTGTGCTGATGAGCACACGCTCGCTGCCTTGCGGCTCGCGGCCTTCGCCACCGTCATCTCGCTCAAGGCGGAAGTTGTAGTCGGGCCGGTTGAAGTTCTCCGGCTTGCCACGCGCCACCTCGCGCTGCGCTTTCAGGTGGCGGGCGAGGCGGAACGCCAGCGCCAGTTCGGCTGCGAATTCGTAGTCGGCCGGTGCTTCGCCCTTCAGTGAGGCTTCGGTGATCACGCTGTCGAGCTGGTCGTGGCGCAGGTTCGCGGCGATCGGCACACGTTCCAGCCGGGTTTCGCTGCCCTGTATTGCCAAGGTGGCTTCGTCCATGGTGACGTAAAGCGACACAGCCGGGCAGTCGCGCCCCGCCATCAGCGTGTAGGCCTGCACCACCTCGTCGGGCAGCATCGTCAGCTTGTAGCCCGGCATGTAGACGGTGGACAAACGCTCGCGCGCCACCTTGTCGAGTGGCGTGTCCGGCGCGAACGCGAGGCCGGGCGCGGCGATGTGTACACCGAAGATGACCGTGCCGGTGCCGATGCCCTGCACCGAGAGCGCGTCGTCGATCTCGGTCGTGGCCGAGTCGTCGATCGAGAACGCGCGCACGGCGGCCAGCGGCAGGTTTTCCTTGATCGTCGGCGCTTGAAGGGAAGGGAAGGCCGTGCCTTTCGGAAAGCTCTCGAACAGGAAACGGCGCCAGTGAAACTGGTACGGCGAATGAATCGCGCCAGCGTTCTTCAGCAGTTCAAGCGGCGCGCGCTGCGAGCGCTGCGCAGCTTCGACCACGGCCTTGTATTCCGGCGCGTTCTTGTCGGGCTTGAACAGCAGTTTGTAGAGCTGCTCTTGCACCGCAGGCGGGCACTGCCCGGCCACCAGCTCGCTGGCCCAGGCGTCGATCTGCGCGGCCACGAGCTTCTTGCGCTCGATGCCGAGCAACGCGGCCTTGACGATCTCTTCGGGCGCCTTCTTGAAGTTGCCCTTGCCAAGCCTGCGAAAGTAGTGCGGCGCTTCGAACAGGCGGAACAGCGCTGCCGCCTGCTTTTCGATGCCGGCGCTGGCCTCGAAGTACTCGCGTGCCAGGTCGGCGAACCCGAACTCGCTGTCGGGCGCAAATTCCCAGGCCAGGTCGAGGTCGATTTCTCTGGCCAGCGCTTGCGCGGCCGGGATCAGTTCGCCCGGATGCGGCTGGTCGAACTTCAGCAGCACACTGGCGGCTTTCACTTTCACGCGTTTGCCGGAATCGAGCTCGATCTGTGTCGAGGCATCGGTCTCCGTCATCACGCGGCCGGCGAGAAACTTCCCGGCGTCTTCAAAGAGGGCGTACATAGGGGGAGGATTGTCGCTTGAACTGAAAGCCCGCCTGTTGCAGAAACGGGCATGGCCTGGCTTGCAGCGCGGCCCGGCTTTGGCTAGCCTCGCGTGCTGCAACGACCGTGGCCGATATGGCCCCGCACACCATGGAATTCGAAGAGTTCATCCGCACCGCCTGGGCCGAGCACGCCGACCAGCCCGACGATGTGGCCGAGCGGCTCGCGCTGTCGCTCGACCGCATCGAGCTGCCCGCCCACGTGGCGCCGTTCGCCGGCATCGTCACCCACGTGTACGGTGAGCACCTGGCGCGTTTCGACGACGGTGTGGAGTTGCTCGAATCGATGCGTCGTTTGCCGGCCTGCCACGGCCAGCCCGAGGCGGTCGGCGTGCTGTCGCGCGGCGTCGCCGCATTGCGCTATGCCAGTGGCGAAGCGCATGCGCTCGACGTGCTGGCGCCGCAGGACCGCCTGTCGGTGCTGGCCAACGCGTCGAGTGCGATCCTCGGCCGGCTCGACTTCGCCCGCGCCATTGCGGCCTACGACCAGGCTTTGCAGCTGGCGATCAAACACCGCCCCGAAGCGCGCGCCCAGCGCTCGCTGGCGGTGGCCGGCAACAACCTGGCGTCTGGCCTGGAAGAGAAGGCCGACCGCAGCCCTTCGGAAACCGCAGGCATGCTGCGCGCTGCCGAAGCGGCGCTCAAGTACTGGGCGCTGGCCGGCACCTGGCTGGAAGTCGAGCGTGCCGAATATCGGTTGACGCGCAGCCTGCTGCAGGCGGGGCAGCCCGACGCCGCGATCGCACACGCGCGCCGATGCATTGCAGTTTGCGCGGCCAATGACGCACCGCCGTTCGAGCGCTTCTTCGGTGAGGCCGTGCTGGCCATTGCGCAGCGCAGCGCGGGCGACCACGCCGGTTTCGAGACTTCGCGCGAGCGTGCACTGGCCCTGTTCGCCCAGGTGCCGGACGACGAACAGCAGTGGTGCGCGCCCGAACTGAAGGAACTGCACGCCTGACCGGCGGCTGTTTCAGTAGCTGCGCCCGCGCTTGAACTGCGCGTGCGCGCGCGGTGCCAACGCTGCGCTGCGCGAGATCGCAGCGAACGAGCCGGCGGCGTGCGCGTGGCAGATCGCCAAGCCCAGCGCGTCGGCTGCGTCCTTGCCCGGCAGTCCCGGCAGCGCCAGCAGGCGCATCACCATTTCCTGCACCTGCTCCTTGCGCGCCTGGCCGTGACCGACGATGGCCTTCTTCATCTGCAAGGCCGTGTACTCGGCCACGTCGAGGTCGCCGGTGACGAGCGCCGTGAGCGCGGCGCCCCGCGCCTGGCCAAGTAGCAGCGTCGACTGCGGGTTCACGTTCACGAACACGATCTCGACCGAAGCGCAGGTCGGCTGGTAACGCGCCGTCACTTCACGAACGCCGTCGAAGATGATCTTCAGCCGCGCCGGCAGTTGGCCGCTCGCAATGGCGTCGGTCTTGATGGTGCCGCTGGCCACGTAATGCAGCTTCGAGCCCTCGGCCTCGATCACGCCGAAACCGGTGGTCCGCAGGCCGGGGTCGATGCCGAGAATGCGCAGCGTGGCCATGTCACAGGCCGAAGTACCAGCGCACGGAATGGAAAAACACCGGCGCTGCAAAACAAAGCGGCGCCACGCGGTCGAGCAGGCCGACCGCGCCGGTGACCGAGGCCTTGCCACCCCAACTGCGCACGCCCGCGTCGCGCTTCAGCGCTTTCATCACGAACTCGCCGAGCGTGCCGCTGCCACCGGCCACGAAACCCATCAGCAGCGCGGGGATCGGCTTGAACGGCGTGGCCCAATAAAGCGAAGCACCGACGACACCGGCCACGAGCGCACCCAGGCCCCAGGCGCGCCATGAAAACGAGCGGCTGATCGCGCGGGCCGCAGGGCGCCGCCGCAACCGCCGGGCCGCGGTTTCTTGTGCAATCTGCGCGATCGCCACCACCAGCACCAGGTACAGCACGAGGAAGGCGCCGCGATCTTTGTAGTCGGGCAGGTCGAGCAGCAAGAGCGCCGGTGCGTGGCTCATGCCGTAGACGCAGACCATGATCCCCCATTGAATCTTCGCGGTGCGTTCGAGAAAACGCTGCGGGTCATTGCCGAAGGCGCTGACCACCGGAATGGCCAGGAACACGTAGACCGGAATGAAGACCGTGAACAGGTCGAATTTCTGCGTGGCCACGATCACGTACTGCATCGGCAGCACGATGAAAAACGCCAGCAGCAGGCTGCGGTGGTCGCCGCGGCGTGTGTGCGTGAGCGTCACGAACTCGCGCAGCGCCAGGAACGAGATCACGCCGAACAGCAGCGTCGAGCCGACCGCGCCCGACACCCACGCCACCCAGAACAGCACCGAGCCGACCCACAGCGCGCGCAGGTCACGTTTGAACTGCTCGTGGTCGACCAGTTGTTCGGTGCTGCGGTCGCGCAGCGTGCGCGTGAACGCGATGATCGTCACGATGGTCAGCACGCCGAACAGCGCCACGAACAGCAGGCCGATCTGCTGTGAAACGCCGAGGCTGCGAAGCGCGCCCATCAGGCCACCAAGCTCAAGGCGAGCACCGCTTCACGGGCGCGGTCGAGGAACACACGCTTGTCTTCACCCGGTTCGAGCAAGAGTGGCGCACCGAAGGTCACCGAACACAGGATCGGCACCGGCACCACTTCGCCCTTGGGCATGACACGCTGCACGTTGTCGATCCAGGCCGGGATCAATTGCACTTCGGGGAAGGCTTCGGCCAGGTGGTACAGGCCGGACTTGAACGGCGCCGGGTCGCCCTTGTTGCCACGCGTGCCTTCGGGAAAGATCACCAGCGAGTCGCCGTTGCGCAGCGCCTCCATCAGCGGTTCGAGCGGGTCTTCGTCGTCGGTTCGCTGGCGGCTCACGTACACCGCGTTGAAGATCTCGCGCGTGATCCAGTGCTTGAGCGGTGTCGAGGTCCAGTAGTCGCGCGCCGCGATGGGGCGGGTCGTCAAACGCAGGTCGCGTGGCAGCGCGGCCCAGATCAGCACCCAGTCGAAGTGGCTCTGGTGGTTGGCGAAATAGATGCGCTGCTCGGCCTTCGGCGGCGACCCGTGCCAGTGGCCCTGCGCGCCGGTGATGAGGCGCGCGACCGTGGCGAGGAGGAGGCCGGCGGCCTCGGGCAGTGTCATTGTTCGCTGTCGGCCGCTCAGTCGCCGCCGGGCCGCCCCAAGGCGGCTGAGCACCCCCTCGGGGGGCAGGAACGAAGTGACGAGGGGGTTGTCATTCAGTGCCGGAAGTGCCTCACGCCCGTCAACACCATGACCACGCCGCGCTCGTTCGCGGCCGCGATCACCTCGTCGTCACGCACCGAACCGCCGGGCTGGATCACGCAGGTGGCGCCCGCGTCGATCACCACGTCGAGCCCGTCGCGGAACGGGAAGAAAGCGTCGCTCGCGACCGCCGAGCCTTGCAGCGTGAGCCCGGCGTTCTGCGCCTTGATGCTGGCGATGCGGGCCGAGTCGATGCGGCTCATCTGGCCCGCGCCCACGCCGAGCGTCATGCCAGCGCCGCAGAACACGATGGCGTTGCTCTTCACGTACTTGGCCACCTTCCACGCGAACAACAGGTCGTTCATTTGCGAAGCCGTGGGCTGCAGCGTGGTCACGACCTTCAGGTCGGCAAGCAGCGTCTCACGATTGTCGGCGCTCTGAATCAGCAGGCCCGAGCCGACGCGCTTGATGTCGTGCGCGTTGCGGCCGCGATCCCAATCGGTTGCGCCACCACGCGAGGGAGCCGAGCCCTGTACCTTCGGCAGTGCGATCTGCAGCAGCCGCGTGTTGGGCTTGCTCTTGAACAGCGCCAGCGCTTCGGCGCTGAAGCTCGTGGCGATCAGCACTTCGACGAACTGTTTCGCGACCAGCGCCGCCGCTTCACCGTCGAGCGGGCCGTTGAAGGCGATGATGCCGCCGAAGGCCGAGGTCGGGTCGGTCTTCAGTGCCTTGGCATAGGCCTCGGCCGCGTTCGCGCCAAGCGCCACGCCGCAGGGGTTGGCGTGCTTGACGATCACGCACGCGGCCGGCGCTTCGGCCTGGTCGAAAGACTTCACGCATTCCCAGGCTGCGTCGGCATCGGCGATGTTGTTGTACGACAGCTCTTTGCCCTGCAGTTGCGTGGCCGTGACGAGCGAGCCGGGGGCAGGGTGCAGGTCGCGGTAGTACGCGGCGTTCTGGTGCGGGTTCTCGCCGTAGCGCAGGTCTTGCAGCTTCACGAAGCGGCCGTTCGACTGGCCGGGGAATTCGGAGCGCGTGCCGTCGGCGAGCAAGGACGACAGGTGGTCGCTGATCGCCGCGTCGTAGTTCGAGATGCGGTTGAACGCGGCCACCGCGAGCGCGAACTTGGTTTCGCGGCTGACTGCACCGTTCGTTTTCAATTCGGTCAGCACTTGTGCGTACTGCGAAGCATCCGTCAACACGGCCACGTCGTTCCAGTTCTTCGCTGCCGAACGCACCATCGCCGGGCCGCCGATGTCGATGTTCTCGATCGCGTCTTCGAGCGTGCAGCCAGGTTTCGCAACCGTCGCCTCGAACGGGTAGAGGTTCACGATCAGCAGGTCGATCGTGTCGATCGCATGGGCCTTCAGCGCCGCCATGTGCTCCGGCACGTCGCGCCGCGCCAGCAGGCCGCCGTGGATCTTCGGGTGCAGCGTTTTCACGCGGCCGTCGAGCATCTCGGGAAAGCCGGTGTGCTCGGCCACTTCGGTGACCGGCAGGCCAGCGTCGGCGAGCAGCTTGGCGGTGCCGCCGGTCGAGAGCAGGCGCACGCCGAGCGCGTTCAATGCACGGGCGAATTCGAGGACGCCGGTCTTGTCGGAAACCGAGAGCAGGGCGGTGAGGGCGGTGGTCATTTGATCAGCTTGTGGTCGAGCAGCTTGCGGCGCAGCGTGTTGCGGTTGATGCCCAGCCAGTCGGCTGCGCGGCTCTGGTTGCCTTCAGCGTGTTTCATCACCACGTCGAGCAACGGTTTTTCGACCACGCCCAGGATCATCTCGTACATCGCCGCCGGCTCCACACCGCGCAGGTCTTTGAAGTAGGACTCGAGGTTGTCGCGCACGCACTCTTCGATGTGTTTGGGTTTGGCGCTCATGCTTGTTGTTGGATGAACATGTCGTTGGCGGCCACCACGGCCGCGGGCAACAGCGGGTGGCTCTCCGTCAGCAGATCGAACCAATCGGTCACCGCCCGCACCTGGGTTTCGCAACTCTCCAGCAGATTCATCTGCGCGCGAAAAACTTCGCCGCCGGGCAGCGCTCGCACGGCCCAGCCGATGTGCTTGCGTGCGGTGCGCACGCCAGCGTATTCGCCGTACAGACCGTAGTGGTCGGCTAGGTGTTCGAGCAGCCAGCGTTTGGCCTGCTGCGTGCTCGGCGCGGCGAGCAATTCACCGGTTTCCAGAAAGTGCGCGATCTCGCGAAAGATCCACGGCCGGCCCTGCGCCGCGCGGCCGATCATGATGGCGTCGGCGCCGGTCGCGGCGAGCACGTCACGCGCTTTCTGCGGCGAATCGATGTCGCCGTTGGCAACGACCGGGATGCGCAGTGCAGCTTTCACTGCGGCCACGGTCGCGTACTCCGCCGCGCCCTTGTAGCCCTGCTCGCGCGTGCGGCCGTGCACCGCCACCATCGCCACGCCGGCGCCTTCGGCAGCGCGTGCAATGCGTACCGCATTGCGCTCGGCGTCGCACCAGCCGGTGCGCATCTTCAGTGTCACCGGCACCTTGTGGGGTGCGCACACGGCGACCACTGCTTCGATGATGGCCAGCGCCAGGGGCTCGTCCTGCATCAGTGCCGAGCCGGCCCACTTGTTGCACACCTTCTTGGCCGGGCAGCCCATGTTGATGTCGATGATCTGCGCACCACGCTCGATGTTGTAGGCCGCGGCCTCGGCCATCATGGCCGCATCGGTGCCGGCGATCTGTACCGAGATCGGTGCCACCTCGCCGTCGTGGTTCGCACGCCGGCTGGTCTTCAGGCTGTTCCACAGGTCCTTGCGCGAGGTCACCATCTCGCTGACCGCATAACCTGCGCCGAGCCGCTTGCAGAGCTGGCGGAACGGCCGGTCGGTCACGCCCGCCATGGGTGCAGCGAACAGGCGGTTCGCGAGCGCGATGTGGCCGATGTGCAGCGGAGGCGGCGGCAAAGGTGGCGTGTGGGCCGACATGGAAAAGGGGGGAAGGGGCGCTGCTGAAAAAGGAGGCAGGAGTATAGCGGGCGGCCCCATGCGTCGACACGGTTTCGAGGTGACCGCCGCGCTGCCGATAATCTGTCTCGATGGAAGCATGGTTCGAGTCGGTTCTGGCATTGCTCGCCCTGCCCAAGTTCGGCTTGAGCACGGTGGCGATCGTCTCCTTCGTCTCGGCCACCTTGTTGCCGCTGGGCTCGGAGCCAGTGGTGTTCGGTCTCGTCAAGCTGAACCCGTCGATGTTCTGGCCGGCGATCCTCGTGGCCACTGTCGGCAACACCGCGGGAGGTGCCGTGACCTGGTGGATGGGCTACGGCGCGGAGCGCGCCTACGAGCGTGTGCGCCAGCAGAAGCCGCCCGATGCGCGCGCGCTGCGCTGGCTCACGAGGTTCGGCGCCAAAGGCTGCCTGCTGTCCTGGTTGCCCGTCGTGGGCGACCCGCTGTGTGCGGTGGCCGGCTGGTTGAAGCTGCCGTTCTGGCCTTGCGTGTTCTACATGGCGGTGGGCAAGTTCCTGCGCTATGTCACGATGACGGCCTCGATGCTCTGGGTCTTTCCCGGGCAGTTCACACCTTGATCGATGCGGAGTTGAACATGACCGTCGCCTACATCGAACTGGAACGCACCTGGACGCGTCTGTACCACTTCGGCCACCTGCAATCGATGGCTGGCTGGGACCGTGCCGCGATGATGCCGCCCAAGGGCAACGACGCGCGCGCTGCGGCCATGGCCGAGATGGACGGGTTGATGCACCAGATGCGCACCGACCCGCGTCTGGCCGATCTGCTGAAGCGTGCCGAAGACGAAAACCTCGACGAAGCGAAGCGCGCCAACCTGCGCGAGATTCGCCGCCAGTGGCGTGCCTCGAACGCGCTGCCGCAGGCGCTGGTGGAAGCAGCGTCGCTGGCGTCGGCGCGCTGCGAACACGCGTGGCGCACGCAGCGCCCGGCCAACGACTGGGTCGGGTTTCTCGAGAACTTCCGCGAGGTGCTCAAGCTCGGGCGCGAAAGCGCGAAGCGGCTCGCCGACGACACCGGCCTCGGCCTGTACGACGCGCTGATGGACCAGTTCGAGCCGGGCATGAAAAGCACCGAGGTCGATCGTGTGTTCGGCGACTTGCAGCAGTGGTTGCCCGGCCTCGTCAAGCTGGCGCAGGAGCGGCAATCGCGTGCGCCCGTCACGCTGCCCAGCGGCCCGTTTCCAAAAGCTGCGCAAAGGCAGATGAGCCACGACGTGATGAAGTTGCTCGGCTTCGATTTCGACGGTGGCCGGCTCGACGAAAGCGCCCACCCGTTCAGCGGCGGCGTGCCCGAAGACACCCGCCTGACCACGCGCTACCGCGAAGACGACCTGATGCAAAGCCTGATGGGCACGATCCACGAAACCGGGCATGCGCGATACGAGCAGAACCTGCCGCGCGCCTTGCTCGGCCAGCCGGTGGCGCTCGCCCGCTCAATGGCGATCCACGAAAGCCAGAGCCTGAGTTTCGAGATGCAGCTCGGCCGCAGCCCGGCGTTCGCGCAGCTTCTGGCGCCGCTGCTGCGCACGCAGTTCGGCGAGCAGGCGGCGTTCGAACCCGGCAACCTGCATCGGATGATGACCCGCGTTGAACCGGGCTTCATCCGCGTCGACGCCGACGAGCTCACCTACCCGGCCCACGTGATCCTGCGCTACCGGATCGAGCGTGCGCTGATCGAAGGCAGCATCGAG
The DNA here is from genome assembly GCA_039930465.1 of Burkholderiales bacterium. Classification (GTDB taxonomy): domain Bacteria; phylum Pseudomonadota; class Gammaproteobacteria; order Burkholderiales; family Burkholderiaceae_C; genus LMDS01. The sequence continues at coordinate 25,340 of JBDTTU010000029.1, read as the reverse complement.
GCCGAAGACATCCCGGCCTTGTGGGACGAATCGATGATGTCGCTGCTCGGTGTCGACACGCGTGGCAACTACCAGAACGGCTGCATGCAGGACGTGCACTGGAGCGCCGGCGCGTTCGGCTATTTCCCTTGCTACACGCTCGGTGCGATGTACGCCGCGCAGTGGTTCGCGGCAATTCGGCGTGGTGTGCCCGATCTGGATGCACGCATCGCGCAAGGCGATCTTGCGCCGGTGTTCGACTGGTTGCGCGAGAACATCTGGAGCCAGGCGAGCCGCTGGGAAACGGCCGAGCTCGCCACCCGCGCCAGCGGCGAAACGCTGAACCCGGTGCACTTCAGGCGCCACCTGGAAGCGCGCTACCTGGGCTGAAAGCAAAAAGGGCGCCGAAGCGCCCTTTACATTCAACCGAAGAAGCTCAGGCCGCAGCGCGGCGAGCCGTCGCGCGCTTCGCAGCGGGCTTGGTCGCGCCATTGCTCTTGGCCGCGGTGGTCTTCTTGGCCGCAGCCTTCACTGCAGGCGCCTTCGACAGCTTGGCCACCTTGGCGCTCAGCTCGTCGATGCGGGCCATCAGCGCGTCAACATCTTTGGCAGACGGCACGCCGAGCTTGTTCAGCGCCTTGGCGGTGCGGTCTTCGAAGATCGTTTCCAGCTTGTCCCAGTGCTGGCCGGCCTTGGCTTGCACGTCGCCGGCCATGTTGCTCATCTTGCTGGTGACTTCGCTGATCTTGTCTTCGGCGGCCGACTGCGTCTTCTTCTGCAACGAGGCGCCTTCTTTCACCAGCGCTTCGAAGACCTTGGTGCCTTCGGCTTGAGCGCGCGAGAAGGCGCCCATGCCGGCCAGCCAGATCTGCTGGGCCGAGTCTTTCACCTGGCCGGCCAGTGCGCCGTCGAGCAGGCGTGCGCCGGAGGTCGATTGTTTGTCAGCCATCTGCTTGAGTTTCTTGACCATGGTGTGTGTCCTCGGGTGGTTGTCTGGGGGCGCTCATGCAGAGCGGCCGGAAGCAGCAACTATAGAAGCGACGCGTGGGGAGGGCATCCTAATTTCCTAGTGAGGCCACCCTATGCCGCTGCGGGTAAATGGGCAGCGCCAGCAGCGGGGCTTTGGTCAAGAATGCGCGCTGACCTTTGCCTTCACGGAGCGAAAAACATGCACTACTTCGTCACCGGCGCCACCGGCTTCATCGGCAAGCGCCTCGTCAAGACTCTTCTGGCGCGACGCGGCGCGACCGTCTTTTTCCTGCTGCGCCCCGAGAGCGAAGGCAAGGTTGCCGGCTTGCTCGAATACTGGGGTGTCAGCAAGGCGCGCGCCGTGCCGGTGTTCGGCGACCTCACCGCGAAGAAGCTCGGCGTCTCGGCTGACGATCTGAAAAAGCTCAAGGGCAAGATCGACCACCTCTACCACCTGGCTGCGGTCTACGACCTGAAAGCCGACGAAGAATCGCAGGTCAAGGTCAACATCGAAGGCACCCGCAGTGCGGTCGAGTTCGCCAAGGCGATCGACGCCGGCCACCTGCACCACGTGAGTTCGATCGCCGCCGCCGGCCTGTATGAAGGGGTGTTCCGCGAAGACATGTTCGAAGAGGCCGAAGGCCTGGACCACCCGTATTTCATGACCAAGCACGAGAGCGAAAAGATCGTGCGCAAGGAATCGAAAGTGCCGTGGACGGTCTACCGCCCGGCGCTCGTGGTCGGCGATTCGCTGACCGGCGAGATGGACAAGATCGACGGCCCGTACTACTTCTTCAAGCTGATCCAGCGCATGCGCCAGATCCTGCCGCCGTGGATGCCGAGCGTGGGCCTGGAAGGCGGGCGCATCAACATCGTGCCGGTCGACTTCGTGGTTGCCGCACTCGACCACATCAGTCACCTGAAGACCGACCAGCACAAGAAGTGCTACCACCTCGTCGACCCGAACGGCTACCGCGTCGGCGACGTGCTCGACATCTTCAGCAAAGCTGCGCATGCGCCGAAGATGAACCTCTTCATCAACGCGGCCCTGCTCGGCTTCATTCCGAAGAGCGTGAAGAAGGGAATGATGGCGCTGGCGCCGGTGCGCCGGGTGCGCGCCGCGGTCATGAAAGACCTCGGCCTGCCCGACGACATGATGACCTTCATCAACTTCCCGACACGCTATGACTGCCGCGAAACCACGGCCGCGCTGAAGGGATCGAACATCGCGTGCCCGGAACTGCGCGACTACGCCTGGCGCCTGTGGGACTACTGGGAACGCCACCTCGACCCGGCTTTGCTGATCGACAAGTCGCTGCGCGGCACGGTGGCTGGCAAGGTCGTACTGGTCACCGGCGGTTCGTCGGGCATCGGCCTGGCGGCTGCGGTGAAGTTCGCAAAGGCCGGCGCCGTCGTCATCATCTGTGCACGCGACGCGGCCAAGCTGGCCGAGGCGAAGAAAGAGATCATCGCCGAGGCCGGCAAGGAAGCGATCGTGCACACCTACTCCGCCGACATCGCCGACGAGGCGAGCTGCAAGGCCTTCGTCGAGCAGCTCACGGCCGACCACGGCGGTGTCGACTACCTGATCAACAACGCCGGCCGCTCGATCCGCCGCGCGATCGAGGCGAGCTACGAGCGCTTTCATGATTACGAGCGCACGATGCAGCTGAACTATTTCGGCGCACTGCGCATCACGATGGGCTTGCTGCCGGGCATGGTCGCCAAACGCAAGGGCCACATCGTCAACATCAGCTCGATCAGCGTGCTCGTGAACGCACCGCGCTTCTCGGCCTATGTGGCGAGCAAGGCCGCGCTCGACGCGTGGACGAGTTGCGCCGCCAGCGAATTCGCCGACCAGGGCATCACCTTCACGACAGTGAACATGCCGCTGGTACGCACGCCGATGACGGCGCCGACCAAGATCTACGACAACATGCCGCTGCTCTCGACCGACGAAGCGTCGGACCTGATCGTGCAGGCCTTCGTCGACAAGCCGGTGCGTGTGGCGACGCGTCTGGGGACCTCGGTCGAGATCCTGCACGCGCTGGTGCCGCGCATCACGCAGATCCTGATGAACACCACTTTCCGCATGTTCCCCGACAGCGCTGCGGCCAAGGGCGACAAGGCCGGCAAGGCCACGCTGTCACCGGAAGCGATGGCGATGGCCGAGATGATGCGCGGCATTCACTTCTGAATGGCCGATCGCCGGCGGCGCATCAACAAGTACGCCGCCGGGATCACGAACATCGACAACAGCGGCGCGGTGATCATGCCGCCGACCATCGGTGCGGCGATGCGCTGCATCACTTCGCTGCCGGTGCCGCTGCCCCACATGATCGGCAGCAGGCCGGCGAGGATCACCGCGACGGTCATCGCCTTCGGCCGCACGCGCAAAACGGCGCCTTCGCGAATCGCTTCCAGCAAATCATCGGTGCTGGTCTTGCCTTGCGCGATGCGTTCGTTCCACGCGGTCTTGAGGTACAGCAACATGATCACGCCGAACTCGGCGGAGACGCCTGCCAGCGCGATGAAGCCGACGGCTCCTGCCACCGACAAGTTGTAGCTCAGCAGGTACAGCAGCCAGATCCCGCCCACGAGCGCGAACGGCAGTGCCGCCATGATCAGCAGCGCTTCACCGAACGCGCCGAAGGTCAGGTAGAGCAGCACGAAGATGATCAGCAGCGTGAACGGCACCACCACCTTCAGCTTCGCAGTGGCGCGCTCCAGGAACTCGAACTGGCCCGACCAGCTGATGGAATATCCCGGCGGCAGCTTCACGGCCTTCTCAACCGCACGCTGCATGTCTTGCACCGCGCCGCGCAGGTCGCGCCCGCGGATGTCGACGTAGACCCAGCCCGACAGCCGCGCGTTCTCGCTGCGCAGCATCGGCGGGCCGTCGGTGACGCGCAGGTCGGCCACGTCCGAGAGCACCAGCCGCGCGCCGCGTTCGCTGACGATCGGCAGGCGGCGCAGCTTCTCCAGCGAATCACGAATCTCGCGCGGGTAACGCACGCTGATCGGAAAGCGCTGCAGGCCTTCGACGGTCTCGCCGATGTTCTCGCCACCGACCGCCGAGGTGATGACCGACTGCACGTCGGCGATGTTCAAACCGAAGCGCGCCGCATCGTCGCGGCGGATGTTCACGTCCACATAACGCCCGCCGGTCAGCCGCTCGGCCAGTGCGCTGCTGACGCCGGGCACGTCTTTCAACGCCTTCTCGATCTCGCCGGTCACGCGGTCGATCACTGCGAGGTCGGTGCCGGCCACCTTCACACCGACGGGGCTCTTGATGCCGGTGGCCAGCATGTCGATGCGGTTGCGGATCGGCGGCACCCAGATGTTGGCCAGGCCCGGCACCTTGACGATGCGGTCGAGCTCGTCGACCAGCATGTCTTGCGTCATGCCCGGGCGCCACTCGGTCTTCGGCTTGAACTGGATCGTGGTCTCGAACATTTCCATCGGCGCCGGGTCGGTCGCGGTCTCGGCGCGGCCGGCTTTGCCGTACACGCTGAGCACTTCGGGCACGGTCTTGATGAGGCGGTCTGTCTGCTGCAGCAGCTCGGCGGCCTTGCCGACCGACAGGCCGGGCAAGGCCGACGGCATGTAGAGCAGGTCGCCTTCGTCGAGCTTGGGCATGAACTCGCCGCCGATGTGCTGCAGCGGCCACAGGCTCAAACCAAGCAGCAAGGCGGCGACCACGAGCGTCAGCTTCGGCGCCTTCAGTACGACGTTCAGCAGTGGGCGGTAGACCGCGATCAGCAGGCGGTTCAGCGGATTGCTGTTTTCGTCCGGAATGCGCCCACGAATCAGGTAGCCCATCAGCACCGGAATCAAGGTCACCGACAGGCCGGCGGCGGCTGCCATCGCATAGGTCTTGGTGAAGGCGAGCGGCGCGAACAAGCGCCCCTCTTGCGCTTCGAGCGTGAACACCGGAATGAACGACAGCGTGATGATCAGCAGCGAGAAGAACAGCGCCGGCCCGACCTCGGCCGCCGAATCGGCGATCACCCGCCAGTGGCTCTCACCCCGCAGCGTTTCGCCCGGGTGTTCGTGGTTCCATTGCTCGATGTGCTTGTGGGCGTTCTCGATCATCACGACCGCCGCGTCGACCATCGCGCCGATCGCGATCGCAATGCCGCCCAGCGACATGATGTTGGCGTTGACACCCTGGTAGCGCATCACGATGAACGCGGCCAGGATGCCGAGCGGCAGCGAGATGATCGCGACCAGGGCCGAGCGCAGGTGGAACAGAAAGATGAAGCACACCACCGCGACGACCAGAAACTCTTCGGCCAGCTTGTGCGTGAGGTTCTCGACCGCACGTTCGATCAGGCTCGATCGGTCGTAGACCGGCACGATTTCCACGCCCTTGGGCAGGCTCGCCTGCAAGCTCTTCAGCTTTTCCTTGACCGCGGCGATCGTCTCGAGCGCGTTCTTGCCAGAACGCATCACGATCACGCCGCCGGTGGCTTCACCTTCACCGTCGAGCTCGCCGATGCCGCGCCGCATCTCGGGGCCGATCTGCACACGCGCCACATCGCCGAGGCGCACCGACACGCCCGCAGCATTCGTCAACAACGGCACCTTGCGGAAGTCGTCCAGCCCTTGCAGATAGCCCGACGCACGCACCATGTACTCGGCCTCGCCGAGTTCGATCACCGAGCCGCCGGCTTCCTGGTTCGCCTTCTGCAAGGCCTCGACCACCTTTGTGTGCGGGATGCTGTAGGCCGCCAGCTTGTCGGGGTCGAGCACCACCTGGTACTGGCGCACCATGCCGCCGACCGAAGCCACCTCGGCCACGTTGGGCACGGTCTTGAGTTCGTACTTCAGAAACCAGTCTTGCAGCGCGCGCAGTTGCCCCGTGTCCTGTGTGCCGCTGCGATCGACCAGCGAGTACTGGTAGATCCAGCCCACGCCGGTCGCGTCGGGGCCGAGCGTCGCCTTCGCGTTCGGCGGCAGGCGCGCCTGCACCTGGTTCAGGTACTCAAGCACCCGCGAGCGCGCCCAGTACAGATCGGTGCCGTCCTCGAACAACACGTAGACGAAGGAGTCGCCGAAGAAGGAATAACCACGCACGGTCTTCGCGCCCGGCACCGACAGCATCGTGGTGGTCAGTGGATAAGTAACCTGGTTTTCGACGATGCGCGGCGCCTGGCCCGGGTAGGTCGTGCGGATGATCACCTGCACGTCCGACAGGTCGGGCAGCGCATCCAGCGGCGTGCGCAGCAGCGAATAGACACCCCATGCCGCGATCATCAGCGTGGCCAGCAGCACCAGGAAGCGGTTCACGATCGACCAGCGGATCAGCTTCGCGATCATGGTTTGCCCCCCGCTGAAGCAGGCGCAGTCGTGGCCTCTGGTTCGTTGTTCAGCCGCGCTTCGACGCCTTTCAGGCTCGCTTCGGAATCGATCAGGAACTGCGACGACACCACCACGCGCTGGCCGAGCGCCAGGCCACGTTTGATCTCGGTCCGGCCGGCGCTCTCGATGCCGGCGTCCACGTCCACCGGCCGGAACCGGCCGCCTTCTTCGGCCACCATCACGACCGTGCGCTTGCCGGTCTGGATCACTGCTTCGGTCGGGATCAGCAGCGTCTTCGCGGCACGCGGGTCCATGAACTGCATCTGCACGAACATGCCGGGCACGAGGCGTGAACCGGGGTTGGCCAGTTCGAGCCGCGCTTTCAGCGTACGCGTGGTGGCGTTCACGTCGGGCAGCAGGGCCTGCACCTTGCCATCGAAAGTGACACCCGGAACGCCCGGGCTCCTGGCCTGCACCTTGGCGCCGGGCCGCACCAGTGCAGCCAGGCTCTCAGGCACTTCGGCATTTGCCCACACGGTGGACAAACCGTTGATGCGGAACAAGCTTGCCCCTGGCATCACCGTCATGCCCTCGCGCGCTGCCAGCTCCACCACCACGCCGCCGATCGGTGCGGTGAGGGTGATGCGCGGCTGGGTGCGGCCGCTGCTTTCAACGAGGCGAATCTGTGCATCGTTCATGCCGACCTGGCGCATGCGCTGGCGCGCGCCATCGACGAGCGGTGCCAGCTCGGTGCCCTGCATGCGGCGTACCGACAGGAATTCTTCCTGCGCGGCGATCCAGTCGGGCACATAGAGGTCGGCGAGCGGCTGGCCCTGGCGCACCGGGTCGAGCGTGGCGCGCACGTGGAGTTTCTCCACGTAGCCAGTGGCACGCGCCTGCACGAACGCCTGATCGCGCTCGTTGAACGCAATATTGCCCACCGCCGAGACCTGAGGCGACAAGCTGCCCTCGGTGACCTCGGCGGTGCGAACGCCCAGGTTCTGCTGGATGCGCGGGCTCACCGTGACCTGGCTGCCGTCGCTGTCGGCGTCGGCATAAACCGGCACCAGCATCATGTCCATGAACGGCGACTTGGCGGGCTGGTCGAACTTGTTCCCCGGCACCATGGGGTCGTGGTAATACAGCACCTTGCTGCCGGTGCTCGGGTCGACATCGCCGGCCTTGATGCCCGCCCGGATGTGCCGGCGCGTGGCTTCTTCGCCTTCGGCGATGCTCTGCGGCAGCTTGCCGGGCGCGGCCATCGGGCGTGATGCCGCGTCGGCCGGGGCCGTTGCAGCCGCAGGTGCCCCCATGCCCATGCCGCGCTGCATGCCCAGCATGTAAAGGCCGTAGCTGGCCGCGCCGAGCATGCCGATGCCCACCAGGGCAATCACGAGAGTTTTGAGTTTCATGGTCTGTCCCGGTTGTTCAAGGGCGGGCCGCGCCCGAAGCGCGCATGCTTGCCGGTACGAGGAAGTTGAGCCAGGCCCAGCGACGCGCGGCATCCATCTCGAGCCGCAAGCGTTCGATGCGCGTGTCGATCTCGCCGCGGCGGGCTTCGAGCACCGCCGTCAGCAGGCCGTTGCCGCCGCGGTAGGCGGCAAGTGAAGCGCGCGTGCGCTCGGTGGCCAGTGGCAACAACGAATCGTCGTAGCGCGCAAGGCGCTCACGGTCACTGCGCCACTCCTGCAGCATCGCCAATGCTTCGGCCACATGCGCGCGCGTGGCCTCTTCGCGTTCAGCACGCGCCTGCTCGACCAGCGCCAGTTTGGCCGCCACCTCACGGTCCTGGCGCTGATGTTGATCCCACTGCAGCGGCACCGACACGTTTACAGAGACCATGTTGGAATAGGCGGGCCCACGCTGGCTGTACATCAGCTCGACGCTGACGTCGGGCTGCTTGTTGGCCTGCGCCACATCGGCATCTGCCCGGGCCAAAGCCTCCTGCCGCGCCAGAACCTCGATCTGCGGGTGATGGGCCAGTTGCGAATCCAGCTCTTCGTCCGTCAGCCGAACGGCGTCGAGCGGGGGCGGTGCAGCGAGCGCGTCTGCCGCTTGCGTGCCGACCCAGCGCGCCAGTTGCGTGGTGGCGGTGGTGACCTGTTGCCGGGTCTGCGCCAGGCGGTCTTCGATCTGGGCCACGCCGGTTCGCGCCGCGAACACATCGGCTTGTGAACCTTTGCCGCCGCGATAGGCGGCATCGGCCGCATCGATCTGCAAGCGGGCTTCGTCGCGCTGCGACACCAGCAGCTCGCGCATGCGTTCCTGGTAGTGGCGGTCGAGCCAGGCCAGCGCGGTATCACGCTGCAAGTTGGCGAGCGCCAGGTCGCGGCCGGCCTCGGCGACCTCGGCTTCGCGTTCGAAGCGCGCCGCCCTCGTCTTGAGCTTGCCCGTGCGGGTGAACTCCTGCATCACGCCGATCGACCGCATGGTCATGAAGTCGCGCGACGGGCTGAACCGGTCCGCGCCATTGACCGGCAGGTTGGTGATGCCCGCCTTCAGCGTGGGGTCGGGCCGCTGGCCGGCGGCGACGGCCATTTCGCGCGCGGCAGTGGCCGATGCTTGCCGAGCCGTCAATTGAAGCGAGCGCTCCTGTGCCAGGCGCAACGCGTCATCGAGCGTCAGCGGCGCGGCGCGCGCGCACGCCGCGCCGAAGGCGAATACCGCAGCAAGCGTGATGCGGCTCAGGGCCGCAAGCAAAGCATGTGAGGACTCACGGGAAGTGCGTTTTGAATGGCCGGGCATGAAATCTCCTGACGAACAACGAGGTCGAGGTTCGGCTCGGCATGCCGGCTGTGGGGCAACTACAGCCAGACAAACGAGCGCAGCCACAGGCGCATGGGGCCGACGTTGCCGTCAAGCCCGCAGCGCCCGTGGCGTCAGAAAGTCAGGTTCGGAAGACGCAGTGCAGGATGGCGTGCGGCGGCTCGAGCGCAGCATCCAAACGTGCATCGAGGGCCGGGAATGACCGGCCAGAACCGAGTGTGTGCTCCGGTTCGAGGGGCAGCAAATACAGGAAGGTCAGGGGGATCAAAGCCACCACCGGCGCAGCCGCCGTGTCGGCACGTTGTTGGCCTTGTTGGCAGTGCTCGGCGCAGAGGTTGGCGGCGTTCGGGTCCAGTTGCTCGCAGCCAGGCGGCATGGCCGCGGCATCCGCCGCCGCAACCAGAATCGGCTTCGACATGCTGCCCATGGCGGTCGCCCCTGCGCCCTTCAAGACCGGGCACGCATGGCTCGCCACAGCAAGTTGCGCGAACAGCATCACCCCGATCAGCAGACGGCCGATGGATTTGCGGAGCGCGCGGGACAACAAACTCATGCCTTGGATTCTAGGTGTCGGCCTCTGCCCGGATCGGGGCGATTCCGTGAAGTGGACGGCGCGTGCACTCTTCGCGCCCACATTTTTGGTCGGCCGAACCCGACCTTGGCTTACACGCGGCTGCGCGCGCGTCGATCAACGGCAGTGGCCACCGCCGCCAGCCCCGCCAGACGGAGGCGGCGTCCACAGCGGACTCTTCTCACTGATCCCCTCATGCCTTGACCCTCTCAACCGCAACGCGTTGCTGATGACGGACGCCGAACTCAGGCTCATCGCCAACGCCGCGATCATCGGCGACAGCAGCCACCCGGTGAACGGGTACAACACGCCGGCCGCCAGCGGCACACCGAGCGAGTTGTAGACGAACGCGAAGCCGAGGTTCTGTTTCATGTTGGCGATCGTCGCCTCGGAAATCTCGCGCGCCCGCAACATGCCGCGCAAGTCGCCCTTGACCAAGGTGACCTGCGCGCTGTTCATCGCCACGTCGGTGCCGGTGCCCATCGCGACGCCGACATCGGCCTTCGCCAGGGCGGGGGCATCGTTGATGCCATCGCCGGCCATCGCCACGATCTTGCCTTCGCGCTGCAGGCGCTCGACGAGCGCGAGCTTGTCGGCGGGCTTGACCTCGCCGTACACCTCGTCGATGCCGAGCTTGGCACCCACCGCCTTCGCAGTCGTCAGGCCATCGCCAGTGGCCATCACCACCCGGATGCCGGCGGCCTTGAGACCGGCGAGCGCCTCTGCCGTGCTCGCCTTGATCGGGTCAGAAACCGCCAGCAGGCCTGCGAGTTTTTCGTCCACGGCGAGGTACATCACGCTAGCCCCTTCCGACCGCAGCGCTTCGGCGCGGTCCTTGAGGGCTTCAACGCCAACCTTCAGCTCGGTCATCAGCGCCGTGTTCCCGAGCGCGAGTCGCTTGCCACCCACGGTGCCACGCACACCGATGCCGGTGCTCGATTCGAAGCCTTCGGGCTTCTCCAAAGGCAGTTTGCGGTCGCGCGCGGCACGCACGATGGCGTCGGCCAACGGATGTTCACTGCCTTGATCGAGGCTGGCCGCAAGCCGAAGTACTTCGTCGTCAGCGAAGCCATCGATAGCGACAACACGTTCGAAAGCCGGCTTGCCTTCGGTCAGAGTTCCGGTCTTGTCCACCACCAGCGTGTCGACCTTGCGGAAGTTCTCGATCGCTGCAGCGTCACGGAACAGCACACCTTGCGTTGCGGCCCGGCCCGTGGCCACCATGATGGACATGGGCGTTGCCAGGCCCAGCGCGCAGGGGCAAGCGATGATGAGCACCGCCACCGCGTTGATCAACCCGTAGACCCAGCTCGGCTGAGGCCCCAAGAACCCCCAGGCAAAGAACGTCAGCAGCGCAATGCCAAGCACGGTGACGACGAAGTAGCCGGCGACGCTGTCGGCCATGCGCTGCATCGGCGCCCTGGAACGCTGGGCCGTCGCGACCATCTGCACGATCTGCGCGAGCACGGTTTGCGAGCCGACGCGCTCCGAGCGCATCACGAGCGCGCCCGACGTGTTCAAGGTCGCACCGATCAGCTTGTCGCCTGCCGCCTTCGTGACGGGCAAGGGCTCACCGGTCAGCATCGACTCGTCCACCGCGCTGCGGCCCTCGGTCACCACACCGTCGACCGGCACCTTCTCGCCGGGGCGCACACGCAGCGCGTCGCCCACATGCACATGGGTGATCGGCACGTCTTCTTCGCTGTCGTCGGCATTGATGCGGCGGGCGGTCTTGGGTGCCAGCCCGAGCAGCGACTTGATTGCGGCCGAGGTCTGCGACCGCGCCTTGAGTTCCAACAGTTGGCCCAGCAAGGTCAGCGAAATGATGACCGCCGCTGCTTCGAAGTACACCGACACCCGCCCCATCGAGACGAACGATGCAGGGAACACGCGGGGCGCCACGGTGGCCACCACGCTGTAGACGAAGGCAGCGCCGGTGCCCATCGAAATGAGCGTCCACATGTTCGGGCTGCGGTTCGCGAGCGACTGCCAGCCGCGCACGAAAAACGGCCAACCTGCCCACAACACGACCGGCAGGGTCAACACCAGTTCGATCCAGCTCTGCGTTGACATCTCAAACCACTGGAGGCGGTGCCCGACCATCGCCAGCACGGTGACCACGACGGTCAGCGGCAAGGTCCACCAGAAGCGGCGGGTGAAGTCCGCAAGTTCGGGGTTCTCGTCGTCCTCCAGGCTGGGCATCGCCAGTTCGAGCGCCATCCCGCATTTGGGGCAGGCGCCGGGGTGATCCTGGCGAATCTCGGGATGCATCGGGCAGGTGTACGCACTGCCCAAATCGACGTTCGGCGCCAGCGCGGCGGGCGCCTTCATGGCCTCGGAAGAGGCTTGTTTGCCGAGGTACGCGAGTGGGTCGGCGGCAAAACTGGATTGGCAGCGTGCACTGCAAAAGTAGTACGCCGTGCCGTCGTGCTCCAGCTTGTGGGCCGAGTCGGTCGTCACCGCCATTCCACAAACGGGGTCCTTCAGTCCGCTTGCGACTTCCGATTTGACAGGCGCCCCTTGTCCCTTCGTCATTCGTGCATCGTGCGGTGTGTCGTTCATGTCACTTCTCGCTTCGGTACGAATCTGTGTAGGTCAAATTCAAGTTGAAGGTGAACCCTGCCATCTTGGCAAGGTCAAGCGATTGCAGCTGGACGGCCCGCCCGGTCGGCGCCGCGAGCGGGCAGGCGGTTCAGACGGGCCGGCCGCCGTCACGGTCCAGCAGTGCCTTGCGCTCCTCGTATTCGCCGGGCGTGAGGTCGCCGCTGGCCAGGCGCCGACGCAGCAACTCGTGAGGGGCCTCGCGCGCGCGATCACCCCAGGCCCCGATGCGACCTCGACCGAAAAACAGGAACGCCGCGAGCACGATCAGCCAGAACACCCACCAGAGGCTGTGCATGCCGACCATGTAGCCGCCGTCATGAAACATTCGAACCTCCTTCGTTCTTCGTGCGGCTGCCGAAGGCATCGGTCAGCGACGAACGCACTCGCTCAAGGCGGCTGCGGACTTCTGCCGCGACCTGGGCGACTTCCGGGTCGTCGGTCATCTGCATCACAGCCACCGGGTCCATGAAGCCCACGGTCTGCGTGCCGTTGGCCTCTTGCCGAACGATGACGTTACAGGGCAGCAGCAACCCGATATCAGGCTGTGCCGCGAGCGCACGGTGCGCAAGAGGCGGGTTGCAGGCGCCGAGAATGCGGTAGGGCGGCACGTCGACATTGAGCTTGGCTTTCATCGTCGCCTGGACGTCGATGTCAGTCAGTACGCCGAACCCTTCGGTCTTCAACGCCTCGGTGACGCGCGCAACCGCTTCCGAAAAGGCACTGGCAGACAGCGTGCAGTAGAAGCCGTAGGCCGCGCCGGCGGACGCCGCGGTGGCCGATTCGGGTCGGTTGTTCATGTCGTCTCCTTCACGGCTTGGCAGCGGGCTGCGGCATGCGGTCCATCATCATCTGCATCATGGACTGCATCATTTCCATGCGCTTCTCCATCATCTGCTGGTGCATGGCGATGTCGCCGACCTGGTGTTCCTTGGCGCCCATACCACCCATGCCACCCGTGCCACCCGTGCCGCCCATGCCGCCCATGCCGCCCATGCCGCCCTGGCTCATCATGCCGCCCGAGCCCATGCCCGGCATCATGGCCATACCGTCCTGCATGAGCTTCATTTGTTCGGTCATCAGCGCAGCCTTCGCTTCCGGCGTCGTGGCACGCATCATCTTCTGGTGCATCGCCTGCATGGCCTCCATGTGCACATCCATACGTGCCATGGAGCCTCCCGCTCCGCCCATCGGCATCGCACCGCCGGCGGCCGATGCAGCCGTGTCTGGGTGGTGCGCCGCATGATCAACGGGTGCCTGGGCACATCCGGCAAAGCCTACGGTGGCCGCAGCCGCAGCGACGGACAAAGTACGAAGCGACATCATGGTGAACTCCAATGTGGGTGGAAATGGCTGTTGTGGGCACGTCGGCAGACGGGTCCGCGGTGAATGCGCATCACGAGTTGGCAGGTAGACAAGTTCCTTGTGGCCTCTTCGCGCCGCCGCGTCTGTGCGCCAGCGCACGTCTCGGGGAGAACGCCGACCTCTGGAGGTGGGCCTGAGAAAATTGCGTGAGTCCTAGCCGCAGCAGCAACCGCCGCGTGACGGTGCCGATTTGGAAGCCCCGCGCTCCACGCAAGCGTCGACAGTCACAGGGGTAAAGCCTGCACGACGGATGGCGTCGCCCAGTTCAGCCGCAGTTGTCTGTGCCGCATCGATGCTCACGCGATGTGTTGCCAGGTCGATCTGAACTTGGGCGCTCTGGTCCACGATCTTCACGGCCTTGGTGATGGTGCTGACGCAGTGGCCACACGTCATGTCGTTGACTTCGAAGGTGGTCATGGGGTGTCTCCACAGGGTAGTGATCGGAGAGCGTACTGTTGACCTTCCCATGCTGTGAAGGTCAAGCAGCTTGTTCGAATGCCCCTGTCGAAAGCGTGGTTGCGGCCGACGCGATTCCGGCATTCAAAGGCCCGCCTCGCAGCGCATTTGTGCATCACTTCGCCACCTGGATCTCCGTCACGACGAGGCCCGTCGCCGCCTGCTCGGCCTTGAACCTCACTTTGTCGCCGGCCTTCACCGTGTCGAGCATCGCCGGGTCGCGCACCTGGAACAGCATCGTCATGCCGGGCATGTCGAGGTTCTTGATCTCGCCGTGCCTGATGGTGATCTTCTTCGTGCTCTTGTCGACCTTGCGGATTTCGCCCTCGGTCATCTCGCCGGCCGCAGCCGGTTTGTCCATTGTTTTCTCGACCATTGGCGCGGGAGCGGCTTGAGCCAGCGCAGGCAAAGAGATGGCCGATGCGCCGATCAGAGCCGCAGTCGCAAGGAATGTGTTGAATGACTTCATGAGATGACCTCGATGCTTGGGTTGAATGTTGTTCACGCCGTAGCGGGGAATCAGTGTTTGTGTTCGGCATGGCCGTCAGCCTTGGCGGCGCTGGTCGTGCCGGCTACGACCACCTGCCCCTTCATGCCGGCCTCGTAGTGGCCGGCCTGCAGGCACGCGAAGTCGAAGGTTCCGGCTTTCGTGAACTGCCAGATCAGCTCAGCGGTCTTGCCCGGCTCGACACTGGCCTGGTTCGGGTCGACGTGTTCCATCTGCGGGAACTTGAGCACCAGTGCGGCGTGCTCCTTGGTCACCGTGCGCGATGGCCGCTCCGGAAGCTGCGAGCAGCGCTGCGAGAAGTGCCGTGTGGATTGGTTCCATGGTCGATCCTTTCGATGTGATGTTGGGGTGGTCACTCAGTGCCCGGAGTGGCGCATGGGTTTGCGGATCTGCACTTCGACTTCGTTGTTTGGAAGATTCGCAGGCATGTTCTTGACGGGCATGGTCTGGCCGCCTTCCGACTGGAAGCGCGCGGGCGCCGGCATCGCGCCGGTCCACTCGAATGCCACCGTGCCTTCGGGGTGCTTGAACCAGCCCGGGTCCTTGTAGTCGCCCGGTTTCTGGTCTTTGCGGACCTTGACCATGCTGAACATGCCGCCCATCTCGACCGAACCGAACGGGCCTGCGCCGGTCATCATGGGCGCGGTGTTGTCGGGCAGCGGCATCTCCATCTCGGTCATGTCGGCCATGCCACGTTCGGCCATCACCATGTAGTCGGGGATGAGCTGGGTGATCTGGCGGGCGATGCCGGTGTGATCGACGCCGATCATGGTGGGTACCTCGTGACCCATGGCGTTCATCGTGTGGTGACTCTTGTGGCAGTGAAAAGCCCAGTCGCCTTCTTCGTCGGCCACGAACTCGACCTGCCGCATCTGGCCCACCGCCACGTCGGTCGTCACCTCGGGCCAGCGCCCGCCCTTCGGGGTCGGCCCGCCATCGGTGCCGGTCACGAAGAACTCGTGGCCGTGGATGTGGATCGGGTGGTTGGTCATCGACAGGTTGCCGATGCGGATGCGCACCTTGTCTCCTTTGCGAACCACCAGCGGGTCGATGCCCGGGAACACACGGCTGTTCCAGGTCCAGAGGTTGAAGTCGAGCATCGTCATGATCTTCGGCGTGTAGGCGCCGGGGTCGATGTCGTAGCCGTTGAGCAGGAACACGAAGTCGCGGTCGACCTCGTCGATGAGCGGGTGCTTGGCCTTCGGGTGCGTGATCCAGAAACCCATCATTCCCATCGCCATCTGCGTCATCTCGTCCGCATGCGGGTGGTACATGAACGTGCCCGGGCGGCGTGCCACGAACTCGTAGACGAAGGTCTTGCCGGGGTCGATGGCCTTCTGGTTCAGGCCCGACACGCCATCCATGCCATTGGGCACACGTTGGCCGTGCCAGTGCACGCTGGTGTGCTCGGGCAGCCTGTTCGTCACGAAGATGCGCACACGGTCACCTTCGACCACTTCGATGGTCGGCCCGGGGCTCTGGCCGTTGTAGCCCCACAGGTGGGCCTTGAAGCCGGGTGACATTTCGCGCACCACCGGTTCGGCCACGAGGTGAAATTCCTTCACACCGTTGTTCATGCGCCAGGGCAGCGTCCAGCCGTTGAGGGTGACCACCGGGTTGTAGGGCCGGCCGGTGGTGGGCACCAGCGGTGGCATGGTGTCGGGCAGGGTCTGTGTCACCAGTTCGGGCAGCGCCGCCAGGGCGACCTTGCTGACGGCGCCGGTGCTCACTGCCGCCGTGACGGCGCCAGCGCCGCCGATGAAATTGCGTCGGGAAACCATGTGTGTTCCTTCGGGTTCAGTGGGTCGGGGCGCCGCTGTCGGCCGCCATCGCGGGGCCGACGACAGCCGCCAGGCCGGGTTTGCCGATCAGCGCCATGTCGAGGTCGGCCTGCGCGATCCAGAAGTCGCGCAGCGCGTCGATGTAGCCTTGCACGCTGCCGATTTGCGAGCGCGCGTCGGCGAGCAGCTCGAACACGCCGATCAACATGCCGTTGTAGCGAAGCTGGTTTTCTTCCGAGATGCGCTTCTTGAGCGGCACGATCTCGTCGCGAAAGTGCCGCGCGATCTCGAAGCTGCTGCGATAGGCCTTGTAGGCCTGTCGAACTTCGGAGCGGGCATTGATGGCAGTCTCCGCCGCGCGATTGACGGACTGCATGTAGATCGCCTCGGCCTTGGCGACACTGGCCGTTCCCCAGTCGAAGATCGGCAACTCGAGGTTGATCGTGTAGCCACGCTGCACAGGCAGGTCGCTGTACGAATTGCGAACCGCGCCCACTTCCAGCACGTTGATGAAGCGTGTCGCCTTCGTCAGTCCGAGGTTCTTCGCCAGTTGTTCAGTGCCGAGCTTGGCCGCCTGCACGTCCATGCGCTGGGACATCGCCGTCTGCTCGACATCGGGCAGATCGTTCGGTGCTTTGGGAAGATCGGGCAAGCGCTCGGGCAGCTTGAACTGCGCCTGCGCTCCCCACAGACCGAGCAGCCGGGTGAGGTGTTCGCGAGTCGCACCCTGTACCTGCTCCGCACGAGCAAGGCTCAGCGCGGCATCGGCGTAGAAACCTTGCTCCCGAGCCTGCTGCAGCTTGTTCCAGTTGCCGGCCTGGGCTTGCCGGCGAGCGAGTTCCGCGCCAGCCTCTGCCGCCGTCTGAACTTGCAGTGCGTAACGTACCGTTTCGTCGGCGGCGAGCGCGCTGTAGTAGGCCTTGCGCGTCTCGGATGCGAGCGAGAGAACGTTCATCGTCACCGCAGCGCGTGTTTGCGCGAAGCGGCGCGACTCGATCTGCTGCGCCAGCGGCAGCATCAGCAGCCGCACCAGGTTGAACTGGATGCTGCGGTCGATCTCGATCTCTGATCCCTGCTTGAGGCGGCCGAAGCTGAAGCCCGGGTTCGGCAGCCGACCCGCTTGCACCGTGTCGGACTCGGAGATGCCGAGCTCGAAGAACGACGCCTGCAGCCCCTTGTTGTTGAGCAACGCGACCTGAACCGCGTCTTCGGCCGACAGCGGCTTGGCCAGCAACTCGGCCACTCGACGGTCGATAGCGTCCTTGTCGGCATCAGACCTGGCCCACTTCAGTTCTTTGCCAAGGCGATCATGGGTGGCTTGCTCGACCGGGCCGAAGCCACCATCGGTGCTGAAGCTGGCACAGCCGCTCAACGCGGTTGCTGCCAGGGCGGCGAGCAGCAGCCGCTTGCTGGCGCGAATGGGTAAGAGAGTCTTCATGCTGTGTGCCTCACTTCATCTCGTGGCCAGCGTGGCCAGCGTGGCCGGGTGTGCCCGGTTTGGCCTTGGCCGAAGGCTGTGAAGCCGCAGGCGCTGCCGGCGAGGGGGTCGCCGTTGATGCCGGCGCTCTGGCCTCGCGGGCGTATGCACGCCAGCCGCCGCGTTGGCGCACCAACTCATTGGTCTCGCGCCAGGGCGCCACATCGGGCTCGGTGAAGGCCCGGTATCGGCTCAGTGATGATTGGTAGGCCGATGTCGGAACGGCCGCTTTGGGGTCGGCCGGGTCGGCGCGCTGAACCGGCGGAGTCGCCAGCGCCTGGGTGGGAGATTGAACCTGGGCGTGGGCCACGGGCAGGCCCGCGAACGACAACGCGACGGCCAACGCCGACAGCGGCAGCGACGCTGCCTTGGAGAAGCAAACCATGGAAATCCTCGCCTCGAACTCCGCTGACTGGCGTCAGCCGGAAACGGTGAACTACAAGGCACGCGCTTCGTGTGGGAGAACACGGTCGTGGTCACGCCACGGGCGCAACCAGGCAGGCGCGTGCGGCGCCAGTTAAGCGAGGCGGAGTCGAGGTGGCCGGTCGGGCCCGTCGGTGAAGAAGCCGACGGGGGTGCTCAGTTCGACCACCGGAAGCGCACGGCTGGGCGCCGGTGCAATGAACGTGACGATGCTTGTCGGCAGGAAGGCGACCGTGCAGCAGGCCGCGCAGGCGCTGCACTTGCCGACGACCTTGGCGTGTTTTGCCGCCAGCGGGCTGGCGGCCGATTCATCGTGGGCCGAACCCACCTGAGCGGTGTGATCGCTGGCACGCGGCTGCAACGCCCTGGAACTGTGGTGCTCGCCCATGTGCCTGTGGCTCGCGTGCTCGTGTCCGGCCTCGGTGGCTTGCTCCGACCCGTGATGCCCGGCGCACAGCAACATCGTCGACGCGGCGAAGCCCTGCACGGGGAGCGCAAGAACCAGCAAACACATGACGAAGCCGCGCACAAATCGAAGCATGGCCGGCAGTCGAGCGTGCATGTTTCAGCGCGGCAGCTCGCGCACCAGCAGCGCAGCCGCCTGCGCTGCCTGCCTGAGCAGCTCGGTGATGGCTTCGGCTTGCGCTTGTGCCGTGTCCGCGCTGGCCGAAACCTCAAAGCTCAGGTCCTGCGTTTTCAGTTCTTTCGGCGGGTTGGCCGGGCTGCTCAGCACGAGCCGTGCACGCGCCTGCAGCCGCCGGGTGCTGCGCACGTAGTCCATCGGCACCAGCTCGACCTGCAACGAGAGCGCGGGCTGCTGGTCGGCGCAGCCGGCGTCGCACAGCTGCCAGCCGGGCAGTTGCTGCCGCAAGGCCGAAACGAACTCGCGCGAGACACCGATCTCGATGCGCTCGGCCCAGAAGGTGTTGGGCCATTCGGCCAGCGTGCTCGGGTCGGCGCGGTAACGAACCCGCCGCGCTTGCATGTACTCGGGGATCACGACCCGGCGCACGCCGAGCAGCGGCGCCGCCGCGGCCGGTGCCGCGGGCACGGTCGCCGCGGCCACTGCCGGTGGCAGCGTCAGCAGGATCGGCGCCGGCGTGGGGGTGGACATGCACCCGGCCACCAGTGCCGATGCAATGATCGCCAAGGTCGTCAACAGCTTCAATGCACTCATTCGCGTTTGTTCCCGAAGATCACGGCGTTCGGCTTGTCTTCCAGCAGCTCGGCCCAGTCGCGCAGGCTGCGCGCCGCTTGCGAGAGGTCACGCGCCGCGGTGTCGAGATCGCCGCGCAAGGGCGCGCCCGGCGCCGCCATTTCGGCCACGCGATTCATGGCGAGCCGCGCCGACTCGGCCGCATCGCGCGCACCGACCAGTGTGCGTTGAAGTTCGGGCTGGGCCGCCGTCACGGCGTTGCGTGTCGTTTCGGAAAGCTGGGCGAACGCGGCCAGCGTCTTGGTCGAATTGGCCTGGACCTGGCGCACCGCCTCGCTGGCCACCGTGAGCGTGGCACGCGCGTCGGCACCGGTGCTCTTCAGTTCTTTCGATGCCGCTTCGAGCATGTCGGTGGCGCCGGCGAGTGCGGTCTGTGTCGTCGTCAAGGTGCCACGCAGCGCCGCCAGCGTGTCGCGCAGGTCTTGCACCGTGTCGCGCAGCGGCAGCTCGGCGAGCTGGTCGATCAGCGATCCGAAACGGTCGGCCAAGGCCGGAATCTCGGGCCGTTTGCCCTCGCTGACCAGCGTGGACGGGGTGTTCGGCACGAAGTCGAGCTCGATGATCTTCTGGCCCGTGACGATGCTTTGCGACGCGAGCCGCGCGCGCAGGCCGCGCTGCACCAGCGTCGGCACGTCGAGCGGTGCCTTGTTGTCAGCGCTGAAGCGCAGCGCGTTCGGCTGCAGATCGACGCGCACCGGCACCAGCGCGAGCAGCGAATCGCGGTCGACCTGGATGCCGATCTCTTCGACCTGGCCCACCGCCACACCGCGAAAGTTGACCGGCGCGCCCACGTACAGGCCGGTCACGCTGCTCTTGAAATAGATCATCACCTCGACCTGCTTCTTGAACAGCGTGTTGCCGCTGAGCCAGAGCATGCCGGTGACAACGAGCACGAGCCCGACGATGACGAAGCTGCCGATGAGCAGGGCGTTGCGTTTCATGAGGCAGGCGGCTCCTCGCGGTGCAGGAAGGCGCGCACGAACGGGTGCGGTGAACTTTCGCGCAGCTCGCGGGGCGAACCGCGGGCGATCGGCGCCTTGCTCTCGGCGTCGAAGAAGATGCCGTCGTCGGCGATCGCAAAAAGGCTGGGCAATTCGTGGCTGACGAACACGACCGCCGCACCGGTGCGCTTGCGCACGTCGAGCACCAGGTCGTCTAGGCGCTTCGAGCTGATCGGGTCGAGCCCGGCCGAAGGTTCGTCGAGAAACAGCAGCGGCGGTTCGGCCGCGATCGCGCGCGCCAGGCCGGCGCGCTTCTTCATGCCGCCGCTCAGGTCGGCCGGGTAGTAGTCGGCAAACTCGCCGAGCTCGACCCACTCCAGCATCTCGCGCGCGCGGGCCTCACGCTGGGCTTCGTCGAGCGTCGTGTGCTGTTCGAGCGGCAGGCAGACGTTCTCGAGGATCGTCATCGACGACCACAGCGCCGCGCTCTGGAACAGCATGCCGAAGCCGGCACGCAGCGTGGCGCGTTCGTCGTCGTTGGCGGCCCAGTAGTCGACTCCGTTGTAAGCCACCCGGCCGGCGGCCGGCGGCAGCAGCCCGACCAGGTGCTTGAGCAGGGTGCTCTTGCCGACACCGCTGCCGCCCATGATCGCGAAGATGGTGCCGGGCTCGATCTCGAACGAAATGCCGCTCTGGATCAGCCGATCGCCGAAGCGCATCTCGAGGTTCTCGACGGCGAGCAATGTCATGCCGGCACCCGCTTGCGCCGAGTGGCCAGTTGGCGCCACAGCATCGGCGCTGCCAGGGCCAGGCCGATCAGGGTGGGCGTGAGCCCCGGCGCGATCATCAGCAGCGCGGCGAGCAGGCACAGCGCCTGCTCGCCGCGAGACATCTCGACGAGGAAATATTTCGACAGTGCCGCGGCCAACAGCGTGATGCCGAGCATGCAGCCGACGAAGGTGACGACGAAGTCATACATCGTGAAGCCCTTGGCCACGATCAGCAGCGACGGCGAGAACACGAACACGAAGGGCACCAGTGCCTTGGCCATGCCGAGCCGGAACGCCGTGTTGCCGGTCTTGAACGGGTCACTGCCGGCCATGCCGGCGGCCGCGTAGGCGGCCAGCGCCACCGGTGGTGTGATGTCGGCGAGCACGCCGTAGTAGAAAACGAAGAAGTGCGCGACCAGCGGTTGCACGCCCATCTGCACCAGCGTCGGCGCGGCCACCGTGACCATGATGATGTAGTTGGCCGTGGTCGGAATACCGCAGCCGAGCATGATGCAGACGAGGCCGGTCATCACGAGCGCGACCAGCAGCGTCAGCGTCTGCGGCGCGATCAACGCCGCCGGTACCAGTGTGCCGACACCGCCGGCCGCGGCCTGCGCGGCGCCGGTGATGATCATGCTGAGCTTGAAGCCCACCCCGGTGAGCGTGACCACGCCGATCACGATGCCGACCGTGGCCGCCGCCGCGCCGACCGCGAGCGCGTATTTCGCACCGGTGCTGAAGGCCTCGATCAGCGCCTGCGTGCCGATGCGACCCTGCACCTTCAGCGCCCGGCACAGCAGCGGTGTGGCGACGAGCGCGGCGCCGAACAGCGACAGCTTGATTGCGCTGCTTTCGATGCCGCCGAAGATCAGCACGATCAACAGCGCGTGCACGCCGAGCAGCAGCGCCCAGTGGCGCGCCGTGTTGCCCTGGGCTTGTGTTGTCAGGCCGACGATCGCGCACGAGCTGATGCCGGTGAACGCCGCGAGGTAGGGCGTGCGGCCGCTGACGAGAATGGTGATGAGCAGCACCAGCGGGATCAGCGTGGGCCAGCGTTGCGCGAACGACTCGCGCAGGCGCGGCATCTCTTCTTCGGTGAGGCCGCGCAGCCCGTAGCGCTTGGCCTCGAAGTGCACCTGCATGAAGACGCCGAAAAAATGCATGAAGGCGGGGATCGCTGCCGCCGCGATGATGGTCTGGTACGGCACCGCCAGGAACTCGATCATCAGGAATGCCGCGGCGCCCAGCACCGGCGGGGTGATCTGCCCGCCGGTCGACGAGGCCGCTTCGACCGCCGCCGCGAACTCGCGCTTGTAGCCGACGCGAATCATCGCGGGGATCGTCAGCGAGCCGACCGTCACCGCGTTGGCGACCGACGAGCCCGAAAGCATGCCGAACATCGCCGAGCCGAACACGCTCACTTTGGCCGGCCCGCCGGCATAACGGCCAGCGATCGCCGAAGCGACGTCGAGGAACAATTGGCCGAGGCCGATGCGGGTGGCCAACACGCCGAACAAGACGAAGTGGAAGACGTAGGTCGCGACCACGCCGACGGCCACCCCGTAGATGCCTTGGCTGGTCAGGTACTGGTGGTTGACGAGCTGGCTCCAGCTCGAGCCCGCGTGCTTGAGCAGGCCTGGGAACAAGGGCCCGGCGAGCGCGTAAGCCATGAAGGCGATCGCGATCAGCGGCAGCGGCCAGCCCATGCTGCGGCGCGTGGCTTCGAGCAGGGCGACGATCAGGATCGAGCCCATCACCACGTCGATCATGAGCGGGTTGCCGACGCGGAAGGTCAGGTCTTCGAAGACATACGGGATGTACAGCACCGAGGCCGCCACGCCGAGCGCCAGCAGCCAGTCGAACCAGGGCACGCCGCCGGGCGCGAGCAGCCGGTGTTCGGCGGCTTTTTCGAGCAGCGCCTTGCGGTGCGGGAACACCAGGAAGATCAACCCGAGCACGAAGGCCAGGTGCACGCCACGGTGGGTGATCTCTTGCAGCAGGCCGAAACCCGCCGTGTAGTAGTGGAACAGCGACAGCAGCATCAGCAGCGCGCCCACCAGCGTGG
Organism: Burkholderiales bacterium; assembly: GCA_039930465.1. Taxonomy (GTDB): domain Bacteria; phylum Pseudomonadota; class Gammaproteobacteria; order Burkholderiales; family Burkholderiaceae_C; genus LMDS01. The sequence goes on along the minus strand of JBDTTU010000029.1, from coordinate 2,148 downwards.
CCGCCACCGCCGCAAGCGGCCGGAACCGCATCTCGGGGTCGAACTTCTGTTCGAGCGCCTGAAGCTCGCGTTCGTCGAGCACGGCGGTGGTCACGGCTGCCTTCCTGTCCTTCCCTTACTTCAGCAGCCCGGCTTCCTTGTAGAACTTCTCCGCGCCGGGGTGGAACGGGATGCCCGCGCCCTTGACGGCGTTTTCCTTGGTGATGAACTTGCCCTTGGCGTGACCGGCGGCGAGCTGCTTCTGCGCGGCGTCTGAGAACAGCGCCTTGGTGATCTCGTAGACCGTGGCCGTGTCGGCCTTGTCGCTGGTGACCCACTGCGCGCCGACGGCGAGCGTCTTGACCGCGCCCACGCCCTTGTAGGTGTTGGCCTCGATCAGGTCGGGCGCGAAGAACGGGCTGCTGGCGCGCAGCGCGTCGGCTTCCTTGCCGTCGATCGGAAGGATCTCGATGCCCGAGCCCGAGGTCGCCAGTTCGGCGATCGCGCCGGCCGGTGCACCGCCGGTGAAGAAGAAGGCGTCGAGCGAGCCGTCTTTCATCTTGTCGCCGGCCTGGTTGGGCTTGATGTACTCGGGCTTGATGTCGGCTTCCTTGATGCCGTAGGCGGCCAGGATCGCGCGGGCGTTGACGAGCGTGCCCGAGCCCGGTTCGTCGAGCGCGACGCGCTTGCCTTTCAGGTCGGCGACCGACTTGATGCCGCTGCCCTTCTTCACGACCACGTGCACGCTCTCGGGGTACAGGTTGGCGATCAGGCGCAGCCCCGGCACGTTGGGTTTGCCTTCGAAGATGCCGGTGCCTTTTTGTGCCCAGGTGGCGACGTCGGCCTGCGAGAAGCCCGACTCCATCGAACCACCGGCAATGCCGTTGACGTTGGCGACCGAGCCGTTGCTCGCCTGCGCCGTGGCGACGATCTTGCCCGGCTGCGAGACGGCGTTGGCGATCATGCCGCCGACCGGGTAATAGGTGCCGGCGGTGCCGCCGGTGCCGATGCGGAAGAACTGCTGCGCCTGGGCCGCGAGCGGCAGGGCGAGTGTGGCGGCAAGCGCCAGGGAAACGATCAGAGGTCTGCGTGTCGGCATGGGTGACTCCGTGGTGAACAAGGGTTGGCAACAGGCTCGGCGCGGCCCGGCCGGCACGCCGATTGTGGAGGACATGGCGAGCGCATGGGGTGGTCTGTCAGCCTGCGCCTCAGATCCCTAGCGCGTTGGCGCAGACCGCGAACACCGCATCGAGCACGATGATGCCGACGATGCTCGTGACCACGGCCTTGGTGGTGGCCACGCCGACGCCGGCCGCGTTGCGTGAAGCGTAGAGACCGTAGTAGCAGCCGACCAGCCCGATCAGAATGCCGAACACCAGCGACTTGGCCGCACCCAGCGCAAGGTGTTCCCAGCTCAGGGCGATGAAGGTGCGCGACACATAGGCGGCGGGCGAGATGTCGAGCATGCCGGCTGCGACCAGCATGCCGCCGATCAGGCCGGTGACACAGCCATAGACGTACAGCAGCGGCATCGTGAACAGCAGTGCCAGCACCCGCGGCAAGACCAGGAAGTCGACCGCGTTCAGGCCGAGCACCTCGAGCGCGTCGATTTCTTCGTTGGCCTGCATCGTGGCCAGTTCGGCGGCAAAGGCGGCGCCGGTGCGGCCCGCCATGACCACCGCGGTGATGATCGCGGCCATCTCGCGTGCGACGGCAATGCCGACCAGGTCGGCGACGTAAATGCCCGCACCGAACTTGACGAGCTGCACCGCGCCGACGAAGGCCAGGATTGCGCCCACCAGCACATTGACGACCGTGACGATGGGCACGGCGCGCGCGCTGCAGTCGGCCGCGATGCGCCCCAGGTCTTTGCTGCGAAAGCGCCCGCGGCCTGCCAAGCCGGCCACGGCCGAAAGCAGCACCTGGCCGAAGAAGGTGACGGGGCGAACCGGGGTGAGCGCGGCAAGTGTCATGGGTGTGAAGGGCATTGTGCCGAATCGCCCGCCCCTACAATCATTTTCAACACGATCAACCTCTGGGCAGACCATGGCAACCGACACTCCCGCAGCGCCTTCTGGCGCGCCCGGCACCGCCCAGATCGCGCCGCGCGACAAGGCCGAGATCCTGGCGCAGGCGCTGCCCTACATCCGCAAGTTCCACGGCAAGACC
>JBDTTU010000028.1:0-46237 GCA_039930465.1 Burkholderiales bacterium | reverse complement strand
CCTGGTTCAGGTTCGCTTCGCCCTGGATCACGTTGATCAGGTCGTACACCACGCGGCGCTCGCAGCCCATGATGAGGTCGAGGTTGCGCAGGCCGACATCGAAGTCGATCACGGCGGTCTTGTGCCCGGCCAGCGCCAGGCCGGAAGCGAAGCTGGCGCTGGTGGTGGTCTTGCCCACCCCGCCCTTGCCGGAAGTCACCACGACGATCTTGGCCATCGGTTCAGAGTCCTTTCAAAGACGAATGTTGTTCAGTGGTTCAGGGCTTCGACGACGAGCTTTTCGCCGACGAGCCGCACCTGCGCCGCCTTGCCGAGCACGGCGGCGGGCAATTCGGTTTCGGTGGTTCGATAGATGCCCGCAATGGAGAGCAGTTGCGGCTCCATACAGGTGGTGAAGATGCGCGCTGCGGTGTCGCCCAGCGCACCGGCGAGCGCCCGGCCGCGCAGCGGCGCGTAGACGTGGATGTTGCCGTCGGCGATCACTTCGGCGCCGAAGCTCACGACCGCCAGCACGACCAGGTCGGCGCCCCTGGCGTAAACACGCTGGCCGGAGCGCAGCGGTTTGTCGACGATCAGCGTGTTGCGCGCCGGTGCGGGCAGCTCGAGCATCGGCGCGGCGGCAGCGGGTTCGCTGGCTCGAACCGCAGGCGTGTGGCTGTGCGCTTCGCTCAAGCCTGCCGCGAAGGCGGCTTCCATCTGGGCTGCGCTGCCACCCTTCACCGCGATCGGCAGCATCTTGTGGCCGCGCAGCAGCGCGATCAGCGCGTCGAACTCGACCGCTTCATCGGCCTCGCGCACGAGCGAAAGATCGATCGCCACCGGGTCCTGGTCGAACAAACCCGGTGCCTCGGCGAAGCGGGCGTCGAGCGCCTGCGAGAGCAGCGTGAGGTCGGTGGTCTTGATCACCACGGCCACCAGGGTGAGCGCAGCGCTCTTCAGCTCGAAGGCGGGAAGCGTGTTCGTTTGCGGTGCAACGAGCATGGGTGCGAGGGTCGACAAAGGCCGCGAGTGTAGCGGCTGCACATGACGCATCCGGTTGCAAAAGTGTGTGAGTCGCGTCGGCTTGCAGCCTGCATTGCCGACAAGGCTGCGCGCGTGCTGCCAGAATCGGCGCATCGCACACCCGCACGAAGGAGCAGCACATGACAAACCGGCTCGCAGACACCCCCGACACCCCCGCCACCAAAGGCGACAAGGCCACCCGGCTCGAAGAGCAACTGGTGTTCAAGTCGCGCTACGTGCTCGTCTTCGGCGAGATCGACGACAAGATGGCGCGCGCCACCTGCCAGCGCCTGATCGCGCTTTCCGAAGAGTCCGATGCGCCGATCACCGTCACGATCTCTTCGCCCGGCGGCCACGTGGAATCGGGCGACGCCATCCACGACATGATCCGGTTCGTGCGCGCGCCGGTCACGGCGCTGGGCACCGGCTGGGTCGCGAGTGCCGGCGCGCACATCTTCCTGGCGGTGCCGAAAGAGCGCCGGCTGTGCCTGCCGAACACCCGCTTCATGATCCACCAGCCGGCCGGTGGCGCCGGTGGCCAGGCAACCGACATCGCGATCCAGGCCAAAGAGATTCTGCGCACGCGCGAGCGCATCGCCAAGGTCGTGGCGCGCGAGACCGGCAAGCCGCTCGCCACCGTGATGCTCGACATGGAGCGTGACTACTGGATGAACGCCGAAGAGGCCGTGGCCTATGGCATCGTCTCGCGCATCATCGAGCGCCAGCAAGACCTGGCCTGACACACGCACCGCCGCCGCCGTGCGCAACTCGCAGGCACGCACCCATGCGTGACGCTGCGCTGGCCCGCATCCGGCTGCGCCACCTGCAGTGTTTTCTCGCGGTGGCGCAGTTCGGCAACCTGCGGCGCGCGGCGCAGGCCTTGTCGATCACACAGCCGGCCGTCACGAAAACGGTCAACGAACTCGAAGCGCTGCTGGCCCGGCCGCTGTTCATGCGCGGTCGCCACGGCGCCACGCTCACGGCCGAAGGCGAGGCCTTCATGCGCCACGCCGGCGACAGCGTGAATGCGCTCGGCAACGCCGTCGACAGCGTGCTGCGCGCGCCCGACGCTGCGCCGCTGCGCATCGGCGTATTGCCCACCGTGGCGCCTTCGTTTCTGCCCGGCGTGTTGCGGGCCTTTGCGGCGCGCTGGCCGCTGGTGGCCGTGCGCGTAGCCACGGGGCGCAACGCGCAGTTGATCGAGCAGCTGCGCAGCCGCGAGCTCGACGCCGTGATCGGGCGGCTCTCAGACCCCGAGCTGATGGCGGGCCTGAGTTTCGAGTCGCTCTACACCGAGCCGATGGTGATCGTGATGCGGCCGGGCCATGCGCTGGCGCCCGCCGACAAGGCCCGCGTGCGTTCGAGCAAGGCCGCACCGGCACTCGCTGCCATCGGGGCCCACCCGCTCGTGCTGCCGCTGGCCGGCACGCTGATCCGCCAGGTGGCCGACGGCTTTCTGAGCCGCCACGGCATCAGCCCGCAGGCCGGCCTGGTCGAGACCCTCGACACCTCGCTGGCGCGCAGCCTGGTGCTGCAAGGCGATAACCTGTGGTTCACGCCAGCAGGCGCCGTGCTGCCCGACCTGGCCGCCGGCGCCCTGTTGCAGCTCGGTGTCGCGCTGACGCCCGAAGAGCCCGTCGGCCTGATCCTGCGCACCGAGCCGGGAAAGAGCGCCAGCGTGCTCACTTTTGTGAGCGCCGTGCGGGCGCAGGCGGCGGCAGGCCGCGCGCCGGCCAAACGCCGAATTCGATAACCTGAGGTAATTGAACGCGCGATGACAAATCAATTGTCGAACGCAGCCATGGGCTCTAAAGTGGCGTCCACAACAGCACCGGAGATACCCATGGGAAGAGCGCCCGCGCCCGACGCCGAATACATGATGCGCGACACCACGTCGCACCCGCCGGCGCTTGCGCCCGCCTACAAGACCAGCGTGCTGCGCAGCCCGCGGCTGGCGCTGATCTCGCTGCAGAACTCGCTCTCGGAAGTAACGGCGCCGGTGTTCCGGGCCGATGAACTGGGCGCTCTCGACCACGACCTGATCATGAATGCCGCGAAAGGCGGCCTGCCGGTCGGCGAGCGCATCGTCGTGCACGGCTATGTGCAAGACCAGCTCGGCAAGCCGGTGAAGAACGCGCTGGTGGAAGTGTGGCAAGCCAACGCCAGCGGCCGCTACCGTCACAAGAAAGACCAGTACATCGGTGCGCTCGACCCGAACTTCGGCGGCTGCGGCCGTGTGCTCACCGACGAAAACGGCTACTACGCCTACCGCACCATTCGCCCCGGCCCCTACCCGTGGCGCAACCGCGTGAACGACTGGCGCCCGGCGCACATCCACTATGGCGTCTCGGGCGACGGCTGGGCCCAGCGCCTGGTCACGCAGATGTATTTCGAGGGCGACCCACTGATCGCAACCTGCCCGATCTTGCGCATCGTGCCGAGCGAAGAACAGATCCGCGGCCTGATCGCGCTGCAAGACACCAGCGCCTTCGTGCAGCTCGACAGCCGCGCCTACCGTTTCGACATCGTGCTGCGCGGCCAGCGCGCCACGCTGTTCGAAAACGCCGTGCAGGGAGCCGCAAAATGAGCCAGCAACAGATGAAACCGCTGATGCGCGAAACCGCTTCGCAGACCGCCGGCCCGTACGTGCATATCGGCCTCGCACCGCAGCAGGCCGGCTTCGACATCTTCGAGAACAACTTCGGCAGCGTGCTCACGAATGCGCAGACCAAGGGTGAACGTGTCCGCATCGAAGGCCGTGTGTTCGACGGCATCGGCACGGTGTTGAAAGACGTGCTGATCGAAAGCTGGCAGGCCAATGCCGAAGGCAAGTACGCGCACCCCGGCGACCGCCAACCCGGCAAGGCGACCGACCCGAACTTCCGCGGCTGGGGCCGCAGCTGCACCGACTTCGACAGCGGCGTTTACAGCTTCGACACGATCAAGCCCGGGGTGGTGACGGGCCGCAACGGCCGCTTCATGGCGCCGCACATCAACCTGTGGATCGTGGCCCGCGGCATCAACCTCGGGCTGAACACGCGGCTGTATTTCAGCGACGAGGCCGAAGCGAACGCGAAGGACGCAGTGCTGAACATCATCGAGTGGGAAGAACGCCGCAAGACGCTGGTGGCGCAGCGCGAGGAGAAAAACGGTGCGGTGACCTATCGTTTCGACATCCGCTTGCAAGGCGAAGGCGAGACGGTGTTCTTCGACATCTGAGGTGACGCGTATCCAGCGGGACAGACGTCCAGCAGCGTGCGAAAGGACGGTGCGAGCCAAGGCCATCGGGTAGCCGACTGCGCTCATGTCCCCCGGCCGGGCTGCGCCCGCCCTCCTCCTTTACTTCGCTACGTCGGCTACCCGACGCCCTTGTCTGGCAACAGTGGTGGCACGCGACGGTCGAACCGCCACAGTGGTGGGCGATCAGGACGGTGGGGCGCTCTGCGCAGCGAAGTAAAGGAGGAGGATGGGCGTAGCCCAGCCGGGGGACATGAGCGGAGCAGAGTGCCCCACCGTCCTGATCCCGCTCCAACGGTGGGTGCGTACAGCGAAAAAAAAGAGGGCCCGCAGGCCCTCTTCGCATTCACTGGCTGAACCGCCGCGTCAAGGGCAGGCCGCCGAGTTGGCGACCGTCGCCGGCCGCAGCGCATTGGTCGTGCCGCTTTCGTCGGGGCCGAGCGTGTTCTGCGTGTAGGTGCAGCCATAGGTCGTTGCGGCCACGGTCGCGGGTGTCACCACGTCGTCGCCGGTCGGCTTGATGCCGTCACGTTCCCACTTGATCATGTCGTCGAACGCGGTGACCTGTTCGGCCACCGTGAAGTCGCAATGGCTCACACCGCGGATCGCGCGCTGCACCAGCCAGGCGCTGTTGCCTTTGGCGGCAGTGCGTTTCTGGTAGGTCTGCTCCATGCTGAACGGCACGAAAAGGTCACCGAGCGTGTGGATCGAGACCACCGGGATCTTGAACTCGCCGTTGACCTTCGGGATCCAGCGCAGGCCGTCGCGGCGCAGGCGGTTGGCTTCCGGGTCGGGGCTGATCTTCAGCACCGACGTGTTCAGCGCCGTCGAGCCGGCGGTGTCGCCGTCGATCGTGTAGGTGTAGGCCGTGGTGTCGAGCACGTTCTTGTTCAGGATGCCGGTGACCGTGCCGTCGGAGCCGAAGGTGCCGTAGGCCGAAGGGAAGCTGCCACCGAAGGCGATGCCCAGGTCGAACATCGGGCGCGGGCCGCCGGTGATGTTCTGCAACACCCCCAGGTACTTCGCGCCCTGCGCGGTCGGGACACTCGGGAAGGTCGTGAACAGCGTGCCGGTCACCAGCGCGGCGATGTCGGCGAACTTGTCGGTCGGGTAGGCTGGCAGCCCCGCCAGCGCCTGCGCGGTGACCTGCATCGCGGCGAACTGGTTGAACAGCTCGGTGTCGCCGACCACGCCGCACATGGGCACCGCGCCGGCGTACTTCACCTTGTGCACCGCCGTGGCAGCGGCTTCGTCTTCGATCGCAGCGGCCGTGATGTGGCCGCCCATCGAGTGGCCGGTGATGTAGGTCTTGCTCGGTGCGGCGAGCGTGCGCCCGTTCGCGGCGGCGATCTTCGTGAACTCGAGCGCCAGCGCGTTGGTGTCTTCGACCCCGGCGCGCACGTCGTAGTAGTTCTTCGCGTAGCTCGACGCCGCCCAGGCATAGCCGTTCTGGATCAGGTAGCGGCGGATCGACGGGTTGGCCACGCCCAGGCCCGCGCCGGTGCCAACGTAGCCGTGCGCGTACATCACGAGCTTGCCGTTCCAGTTCGGCGGCACTTCGACGCGGTAGCCGGCGCCGCCCAGCACGCCGGCCCAGCGGCTGGTGGTGCTCATGTCGGTCACGTCGGTGCTCTGCGTCGACATGGCGCTGAAGGTCGTCGCGGTCGCGTCGGCGGTGAAAATGCGGGTGTCCTGGGCGCGGGTTTCTTCAGGGGCCGGGGGGTCGTCGCTGCCGCCGCAGGCCGCCAGGAAGGCGGTGCTGGCCAGAGCGAGCGCGCTCAGGCGCAGGGGGCTGTGGAACTTCATGAGCAATGTCTCCGAAAAGGTTTGTTGTGGGCGCTCTGCGGCGCATGTGTCCCTCGTGCGAAAACGAGAATAGTCCGCATGGCCGAAGCCATGCGAGGGGAGCTACCCTCGGAACTTGTCGCGTTCGCGACATGGCGTGAAACCGCGTTGAACCCGCAGCGTGCCTGCCGAGCGCGAGAATGCAACCCGGCAGTGCCCACATCGAAGGCGCGGCGCACGCAATCAAACAACATGGGGACTCGCACGATGCAACCCGTCATCAGCAGCCTGCTGGACACCGACCTCTACAAATTCACGATGTGGCAGACCATGCTGCACCGCCACCCGCAGACGCAGGCCGAATACACCTTCGTGTGCCGCAACGAGCCGGCCTACCCGCTGGCCGAGCTGCTGGCCGAAGTGAACCAGCAGCTCGACCACCTGTGCAGCCTGAGCTTCGCGCCCGAAGACCTGGCCTACCTCGGCGGGCTGCGCTTCATGCGTTCCGACTTTGTCGATTTCCTGCGCATCTTCCATTTTCAGCGCGAGTTCATCAGCGCCAGCGTGCTGAACGGCAAGCTCGAGATCGTGGCCAACGGCCCGCAGGTGCACGTGATGGCGTTCGAGATCTACGTGCTGGCGATCGTCAACGAGCTCTACTTCCGCCGCTTCGAGCAGGCCCCGGCGCTGCAGGAAGGGCGCAAACGCCTGCTCGCCAAGATCAACCGGCTGCGCGAGTTCGAGCAAGAGCCCAAACGACGCCACCCGTTCGAGTTTTTCGACTTCGGCGTGCGCCGGCGCTTTTCGGGCGACTGGCAGCGTGAGGTGGTGGACACCTTCAAGCGCGAGGTGCCGCAGTTTTTCAAGGGCTGCTCCAACGTGCTCTACGCGCGCGACCTCGACCTCGTGCCCATCGGCACCATGGCGCACGAGTACCTGCAGACCTACCAGACCCTGGGCGTGCGGCTGCGCGACTTTCAGCGTGCCGCGCTCGAAGACTGGGTCCAGGAATACCGCGGCGATCTCGGCACCGCGCTGACCGACGTGGTCGGCATGGACGCTTTTCTCGGCGACTTCGACCTCTACTTCGCCAAGCTCTTCGACGGCCTGCGCCACGATTCCGGCGACCCGGTGGTCTGGGGCGAAAAGGCGCTGGTGCACTACGAAAAACTGCGCATCGACGCGCACACCAAGCGCCTGGTGTTTTCCGACGGGCTCGACTTCGAAAAATCGATCGCGCTCTACCGCCACTTCGCCGACCGCACGCAGACCGGCTTCGGCATCGGCACCAACCTCACCAACGACATGGGCCTGCGCACGCTGCACATCGTGATGAAGCTGACCCACGCCAACCACCAGCCGGTGGCCAAGCTCTCCGACAGCCCGGGCAAGCTGCTGTGCGACGACGAGACCTTCCTCGCTTACCTGCGCCAGGTGTTCAAGGTTGCGAGCTGACAGGCTTCAGTTCAGCTTCACCGGCACGCCCGCTGCCAGCGTCTGCTGGCGCCGCAGCTCGCGCCGCTTCATCACGAGGTAGTCGTCACGGTCGATCTCGTGCAGTTGCAGCGGGTGCTGCTCGGTTGCGGCGAACCAGTTGCGCAGGCGCTTTTCGGCTTGTTCGGCGGGCGGTGCAGCCAGCGCGCCGAGGTAGGCCTCGACGGCCAGGTAGTAGCGCATCGTGTTGCGTTCGGCCACGCCGCGCAGGCCGCCCACGTACACAGGCTTGCCGCTGTCGCCCTGGCCGGTGATGCTGAAGCCGACCTTGTCGCGCGCGAGGGTCGACAGATAACCCTGCATGGCAATGCGCGCCGCGATGCCGTACGAATAGGAGTACGACAGGTGGATGAAACTGCGCTTGGCATCGAGCGGCGTGGCTTCCAACGCGAGCTGGTAGTCGCGGGTGCCGAACGGCCCGCTGCCGGCCGCCATCTTCACGTGCAGATAGTCGGCACTGGCGGCCGGTACGCTGTAGTGGAAGGCCACCTTGTAGCCGTCGGCCAAAGGCTGATCGAACTTGCGGCCGACCACGAGTGTCAGCATGTCGTCGGGCGCCGCGCCAGTGGCGCCGCAGTGCTTGACGTTGAGGTGAAGGATCAGCAGATCGCACCAATGCGCGGTGCCCTGAAGGGCCGGCGCAAGCACGGCGAACGGCTGCTCGACGACCGCATAGACGTCGCCCTTCAGGCTGACATCACCTTGCTCTGATTCGAGCACCAGCGGGCGCTGAAACGGGCTGGCCGCCAGCCGTTCGCGCAACGTCGTGTGCACGGCCCGCAGCGCACCGGCATCCTGCGGAAAGGCCGGTGCGGCGCACACCGCGGCCAGCAGCACGCACCCGAGCAGCGAGGCCAGATGACGCAGGGTGGTGTTCACAGCCAGTACTGCCACAAGCGGCCGAACAGTTCTTTCACCCGCAAGTCGAGCGTGCGGGCTTCCCACGCTTCCAGGGTGATCTGCTGCGATTGCGCCACGTCGTCTTCGAAGGCGGCACGCATGCGCGCGCCGAAGACCGGCCCGAGCACCACGGCGTTGAGCTCCTGGTTGTGCAGGAAGCTGCGCCAGTCGAGGTTGGTGGAACCGACGGTCGACCACACGCCGTCGACCACGGCGGTCTTCGCGTGCAACAGCGCGTTCTTGCGCTCGTAGATCTTGATGCCGCCGCGCAGCAGCTCGCTGTAGTGCGAGCGGCCGGCGTGGAACACGAGCGCCGAGTCGGTTTGGGCCGGCAGCACGAGACGCACGTCCACACCGCGCGTGACCGCGTCTTTCAGCGCGGTCACGAGCTGCGGGTCGGGCACGAAGTAGGCATTGGTCAGCAGGACTTCGCGTTCGGCGGCGTTGATGACGGAGATCAGCGTGGCGTAGATGAGGCTGTAGGCAGCGTCGGGCGAGCTGCCGATGGTGTGCACCACCTCCTGGCCGACGCTGCCGAGCTTCGGAAAGAACGCGCGCGTGGCCAGTGCTTCGCCTTTTTGCTTCTGCCAGGTTTCGAGAAAGAGCTTTTGCAGTTCGGCGACAGCCGGCCCCTCGATCTGCAGGTGCGTGTCGCGCCACGGCCGATTGGCATCAGGGCGCGTTGCCTTGCGGCCGATGAGCGACCCGCTCGAATACACGCTGCTGATGTTGATGCCGCCCAGAAACGCGGTGCGGCCGTCAACGATCAGCAGCTTGCGGTGGTCGCGCTGGTTCACGTCCCAGCCGGCCTTGGCGGTGAGCGGGTTGACGGGGTTGAATTCCAGCACGTTGATGCCGGCATCCACCAGGCGCTGGAAGAATTCTGCCGGCGTGCCCAGCGTGCCCACGCTGTCGTGGATCAGGTTCACCTGCACGCCCTGGCGCTGCTTCTCGACCAGCACCTCGGCAAAGCGGCGGCCGACCTCGTCGTCTTCGAGAATGTAGGTTTCCATGTTGATGTGGTCGCGCGCCGCGCCGATGGCCGCGAACATCGCCGCGTAGGTGGCCGGCCCGTTCTGCAGCAGCGTGACCTTGTTGCCGGCCAACAGCGGGCTGTCGGAAATGGCCTGTTCGAGCGCGAGGTGGCGGTCGAGTACATCGGTGTCCTTGCCACGGCTTCGCAGGCCGTCGATCAGCGCTTTGCTGCGCGCGGCCGAGAGGGGGCCGCGGGCGTTTTCGATGCGCGCCTGCGGGGCCGAGAGCGCCATGTCGGGCACGATGCGTGGCAGCGAGCTGCACGCGCTCAGCAGCATCATGATCGGCAGCGCCAGCCCCGCCCAACGGGTCGTGATCACGGGTCAGTGTTTGCCTGCGGCCTGGGCGAGCTTGCCGCGGCACGCGACGCGCGCCTGCGCGTCGGCCTCGGCTTCGCAGCGCGCCGAAGCGTCGTTGATGCGACCGGCGGCGGCCGATGCCGCCGCCGACCCGATGCGGCGCTGCGCCCGCGGCTCCGGCGCCAGTGCTGGCGCCGGCTTCTTGCCGAGCGGAATGCTGATCTGCGGCCGCACCGGGTCTTCGGGCCGCAGGTCGCCGGGCGGGGTGGCGCTCTCGCGCAGTTCTTTCGGGTTCAGCGGCCGCGGCCGCGGTTTGCCTGCGGCCGAAGCGGAAGCCGCGGGCAGCGCCGGCGCGGTGGCCGTTTGTGCAATCGACGACATCAACCAGGCAGCGAGTGTCAGCGCGGTGGCGAGCGGCAAGGTCTTCATGGCGGGTCCCCAGGGGCCGCGCAGCGAAATGCTGCGACTGGCTTGGAGCTTGGGCCCGTGCGCCGCTGCGCTCTGTAGGACGACTCGCCTTCAGCGCATCAGTGCGCGCCGATACCCGGCAACGCCACTGCTGCGGCCGGTCACGGCCCGTCGCCAGCGGCTTGTTGTCGTGGCGGAAGAAGAATCGCTGCGCTCATCGGGCCACCGCGCACCCGGCTCAGCAGGAACAGCGCGATCGTCAGGTTCAGCAGATTCCAGCCGATGCCGTTGATGAACGCGGCGTGGTACGAGCCGGTCAGGTCGAACACCTTGCCCGACATCCAGCCGCCCAGCGCCATGCCGAACAGCGTGGCCATGATCACGGTGCCCACGCGCGCGCCAGCCTCGGCGGGCGGAAAGTGTTCGCGCACGATGATCGCGTAGCTCGGCACGATGCCGCCCTGGAACAGCCCGAACAGCGCCGAGATCACGTAGAGCGACACCAGCCCGTCGAAGGGCAGGAACAGCAGCAGCGCCAGGCCCTGCAGCACCGAGCCGAGCACGAGCGTGCGCAGCCCGCCGATGCGGTCGCAGATCAGGCCCGAGACGAGCCGGCTGACGATGCCGCAGGCGAGCATCAGCGAGAGCATCTCGGCGCCGCGCGCCGCGCCGAAGCCCAGGTCGCTGCAATAGGCCACGATGTGCACCTGCGGCATCGCCATCGCCACGCAGCAGGCCACACCGGCCACGCACAACAGCATTTGCGCCTGGTTCAGGCTGAGGTCGAAAGGCCGTGTCGACGGGCTGGCGCCCCCGGCGCGCGCCGCAGGCGATGCGGCCAGCGTGGTTGGCGGGCGCGGCCGCATCATCAATGCGAGCAGCGGCATCGTCGCCATGCAGAAGATGCCCAGACCGATGTAGGTGTGGCGCCAGCCGGCGGTTTCAACGAAGTGCTGAACGATCGGCGGCCACACCGCACCGGCCAGGTAGTTGCCGCTGGCGCAGATCGCCACTGCGATGCCACGCCGGCGCACGAACCAGAGCGAGGTGTCGGCCACCAGCGGCGCGAAGGTGGCGGCGCTGCCAAGCGCGCCGAGCAAAACGCCGTGCACGAGCGCGAAGCCGAACAGGCTGCCCGACATGCCGGCCGCGATGAAGCCGCTGCCCAGGCCGGCCGAGCCGAGCAGCACGACCGGCATCACGCCGAAGCGGTCGGCGGCCTTGCCCATCGCGATGCCGCCGAGGCCGAAGCCGACCATCATCAGCGTGTAGGGCAAGGACGCATCGGCGCGCGCCACGCCGAACTCGGCCTGCACGGCGGGCAACACGACCGAGACGACGTACATCGCGCCGCTGCCGATCGTCATCAGCGCGAGCGTGACGAGCAGGCGGGTCCAGGCGTAGCGGGAATCGGGTTGGTGCGTTGGCATCACTCTATTGTGGTGCGGCGACCGCGGCTCAATGCGCCCCGACCACCACCGGCACTTCCGTCGCCGGTGGCGTGTTGCGGCTGCGGCCGCAGCGCACCAGGCCGTCGATCATCACCATGCCCACGCCGGGAATGTCGCCGAGCTGAACGCTTTCGATCAGGGTGCGGCCGGCGGTGTGCTGGGCCCGGTCCATGAAGACGAAGTCGGCGTCGCGGCCGACCTCTATCAAACCGCAGTTGAGTTTGCGGATGCGCGCGGTGTTGCCGGTGGCGAAGCAGAACACCAGCTCGGCCGGAATGTTGGCCAGGCTGGCCAGCAGCGAAATCATCCGCAGAATGCCGAGCGGCTGCACCCCCGAGCCGGCCGGCCCGTCGGTGCCGAGGATCACGCGGTGCGGGCACTTCAGCTGCAGCGCGGCCTGCGCCGCGGCGATGGCCACGCGCTCGTTGCCGTTGTGCACGATCTCGATCGCGCGGCTGCTCTTCTCGCACAGCTCGCACACGTGCGCTTCCGGCAACGACGTGTGGCCACCGTTGATGTGGCCGATGATGTCGGCGTCGGCCTCCAGCACCACGTCTTTGTCGATCAGGCCCGAGCCGGGGATCGACGGGCCGCCGGTGTGGATCGTGCTCTGGATGCCGTGCTGGCGCGCCCACTTCACCATCGTGGCGGCTTCGGTGCCACCCTTCACCGAACCGAGGCCGATCTCGCCGAGCAGGCCCACACCCGCCTCGGCCAGTTCCTTGAAGTCGCTCTCGACCATGCCCTTCTCGATGACCGGCGCGCCGGCCAGCACCTTCACGCCGCCGGGGCGGAAGTTGTCGAAGGCACGCTGCGCGGTGATGGCCAGCGCCTTCAGGCCGACGATGTCTTTCGGGCGGCCCGGCAGGTGCACTTCGCCGGCCGAGATCATGGTCGTCACGCCGCCGTTCATCGTCGATTCGATCCAGCCGAGCTGGTTCTGGCGCGGCGTCCAGTCGCCGAATACCGGGTGCACATGGCTGTCGATCAGGCCCGGGCACACGCAGGTCTGGCGCGCGTCGACCACGGTTGTGGCTGCGCCGATGTCGCAGTCTTTCTCTTTGCCGACGGCAGTGATCAGGCCGTCGAACACGACGATGGTGTCGGCGTCGAGGACCGGCCGGTCGATGTCGCCCGACAACAGCAGGCCGATGTTGCGGATCACGACCTTGCCCGACTTGTCGGTGCTTGCTGCGGCTGCCATTCGAGACTCCGTTCCGTTGGTTCAGTAAATGCTACATGAAGCCGGGCCAGGCCCCTGCCGAGACAAGGGCCGCGCCGGCCCGCCTATCATTTCGCGATGTCGACGCTGCAATCCCTGCAAGACAACCTGGGCCAACTCGGGCGCGGCGGTGCGTCATGGTCGGTCGGCTGGTGGCATGTGGTCAAGGTCGGCGCGCTGATTCTGGTGTTGGCGCTGTCGCCCTCGACCTACACGCGCGAGCACCGCAGCGTGATCGCGCGCCACCTGGTCGGCGGCACGGCCGGCATCCTGCCCTGGTTTGCAGTGATGTCGGCGCTGGCCAGCGTGGTGTTGATCCGCATCGTGATCGTCACCTCGCAGAGCTACGGCTTGTCGCAGTACGCGCTCGAGATGATGGTGCGGGTGCTGGTGCTCGAATTGATTCCGCTGACCGCCGCGCTGTTCGTCGCCTTGCGCACCACCGTGCCGGCCGGCGCCGAGCTGATCCGCCTGCACGCACGCGGTGAGCTCGAGGCGCTGCAGCAGACTGGCGTCGACCCGCTGCGCCACGAGCTGCTGCCGCGGGTGCTGGCGGGCGTGTTTGCGGTCTGGATGCTGGCGGCGGTGAGCTGCACCATCGCCGTGCTGCTGGCTTACGTGGCGGTCTACGGTTTTTCACTCGGCGGATTTGCCGGCTTTACACGCACGCTCGGCCACATCTTCGACCCGGTGGTCTCGATCGTGTTCGCGCTGAAGACGCTGTTCTTCAGCCTCGCCGTCGCATTGATTCCGGTGGCCGCCTTGCTGCGTGCGCGCCAGCCCGGCCTGCGCCGCGGCAGCGCTGAACTCGAGAGCCTGGTGCGCCTGTTCGCGGCGACGCTGGTGATCGAGGCCGTCTCGCTGATGGGCAACTACTATTGACCGCGCCATGGAACCCCAAGCACCCACCCCACCGACACCGCCGCCTGCGCCGCCACCCGCGGCGCCGCTGCCGCCGCACCTCGAGGCCAAGGCCTCGATGCTGCTGGTGGTGCTGGCGCTGTTGGTCGGTGGCGCGGCGCTCTACCTCGGCTACGCCCGCGGCGCGTTCGAAAGCACGCAGCAACTCGTGCTCACGGCCGACGATTCCGAAGGCGTGAGCGTCGGCATGGACATGACCTTCGCCGGCTTTGCGATCGGCCGCGTGCGTCGCATCGAGCTCGCGCCCGACGGCAATGCCCGCATCCTGATCGACGTGCCGGTGAAAGACGCCCACTGGCTGCGCACCTCGAGCGTGTTCACGCTGGTGCGCGGCGTGGTCGGCAGCACCAACATCCGTGCCTATACCGGCCTGTTGAGCGACCCACCCCTGCCCGACGGCGCCGAGCGCGCCGTCTTGCGTGGCGACACCGCCGCCGAGATCCCCAAGCTGCTGGCCGAGGCGCGCCAGTTGCTGCAGAACCTGAACGCCATCAGCGCCGAAGGCTCGGCCGCCAACGAAAGCCTGGCCAACGTCAAAGCGTTCACCGAGAAGCTCAACGGCCAGGGCGGCGTGATGAGCGCGCTGCTCGGTGGCGACGCCGAAGCCAAGAAGCTGCTCACCACGCTCGACCGCACCAACACCTTGCTGGCGCGCCTCGACGGCCTGGCCGCCAAGGCCGACACGCAGGTGTTCGGCAGCGACGGGTTGGTGCGCGATGCAAAGACGACCGTGACGCAGCTCAACGCGATGCTGCTCGACGCCCGCGCGAGCCTGAAGCAGGTCGACGCGGTGCTGAAGGAAGCCAAGGCCGTCGGCGAGAACGTGAACGCCGCCACCACCGACCTGGGCGCGCTGCGCGCCGACGTGGAAACGAGCCTGCGCAACGTCGACGGCCTGATCAACGAGCTGAACCGCAAGTGGCCGTTCAAGCGCGACACGGAACTGAAGTTGCCATGATGAAGCGTCTGGCCGTCATCGGGGTTGCGTTGCTCGCGGCCTGCAGCTCGAACCCGCCGCCGCCCGACTGGCAGATGAACGCGAAAGCGGCGAGCGAACGATCGGTGGCGGCCTACCTCACCGGCAACTCGCGAATCGAAGCGGCCGAGCTGGCGCGTGCCCGCGCCGAGGTGGCGCGCACCGGGCGTGCCGACCTGCTCGCGCGCGTCGAACTCACGCAGTGCGCAGCGCAGGTGGCGAGCCTGGTGTTCGGTGCGTGTGCTGCGTTCGAGCCCCTGCGCGGCGACTCTTCCGCGCCCGAGCGGGCCTATGCGGACTATCTGGCCGGGCGCGTGACGCCAGCCGATGTGGGCCTGCTGCCCGAGGCGCAGCGCGCCGTCGCAACCAGCCCGGCAGCGCTCGGCGGTGTGGCCGATCCGCTCGCGCGCCTGGTTGCCGCCGGCGTGTTGTTCCAGACCAGCCGCGCCGACCCGCAGGTGATCGGAATCGCGATCGACACCGCATCGGCGCAAGGCTGGCGCCGGCCGCTGCTGGCGTGGTTGAACGTGCAGCTCAAGCGCGCCGAGGCGGCCGGGGCGGGTGACGATGCGCAGCAGCTGCGGCGGCGCATCACGATCGTGGAGCGCGGCGCGGCGCCCTGACTCGGGTCGCCGCAGTCGACGCTGCTTGAAATCAGATGATCGACCCGGAAAACACCGTGACCGCGATGGCACCGATGCACAGCAGCATCAACACCCAATTTGGCGCCGAACCGTGTGGCACACCACCGTGGCGGTGACGATGTTTGTCAGTCATGTGAACTCCGGATACAGGTGCGCGGTCGTTTGTCACGCCCGGCAGGGAAAGTGGCCCGTTTCAGGCCTGCAGGCGGATGAACGAGCGAGCTTCGTGCCAGCGCGGCGGTGACACTTCCGGCGCGTTGCCTTCAGTGCCCGACGATCGCGTTGCGCATGCGCTCGAGGGTGGTTCTCACCTCGGCCTGCTCGCGCTCGGGCACCTTGAACTTGGCCAGCGACTTGAACAGGTCTTCGACCAGCGCGTCGAACTCGTCGTTGCGAATGTTCATGCCTTCGTGAGAGGCCGACATGTCGAGGCCGCGGTAGACACACGGGCCACCGGTGCGTTCGCAGATCAGGTCAACGAGGTTGTTGCCGAGGCCCGGAGCGTTGGCGTGCAGGAAATGCTTGTTGATGCGCGGGTCGACCGAGATGTTGCCGATCGCGTCTTCGACCACGGCCTTGATCGCGGCGCGGCCACCCAGGCGCTGGTAAAGGCTCGGTGGCGTCGTGGCGCAAGCGGTCAGCGACAACAAAAGCGCCAGCGCGGCAGCGGCGGGCGACGATCTCTTCAGCATGTGGGCCTCGGCAAAGGAATGGTTCCGGCCGCATCGTATGCGCGCCGCCACCCTTTGGGGTCAGCGCGTCACCTGGCCCCGTCGAGTGCCGCGAGCAAGGTGGCCGATGGCGCATGCCAGCCGACGATCGCGCCCTGCGCGGCGATCATCGCGAGCGCCGCCGCCTTGAACTCGGGGAAGTAGCTTTCGGTCGCGTCTTCCACCAGCAGGCAGTCGTAGCCGCGGTCGTTGGCTTCGCGCATCGAGGTCTGCACGCAGACTTCGGTCGTCACGCCCGTGAACACGAGGTGGGTCACGCCTTGCGCATGCAGCATCTCGTGCAGCCCGGTGGACCAGAACATGCCCTTGCCGGGTTTGTCGATCACGAGCTCGCCGGCCTGCGGCGCGAGCGCGGGAATGATCGATGTGCCGGCTTCGCCGCGGATCAGCAACCGGCCCATCGGCCCCGGCTCGCCAATGCGTTGGGTGGGCGAGCCACGCAGGCGTTTGGCCGGCGGGCAGTCCGACAGATCGGCCTTGTGCGATTCGCGGGTGTGCACGATGGGCCAGCCACGCGCGCGCCATGCGGCGAGCAGGCTCGCGATCGGATCGATCGCCGTGTGCAGCAGGCTCACGTCGTTGCCGAGCGAGGCGCCGAAGCCGCCGGGTTCGACGAAATCGCGCTGCATGTCGATGATCACGAGCGCGGTCTTGCCCGGCGCGAAAGGGTACGGAAACGGGGTGGCGGCAATGTCGATCAGGGTGTTCATCAAGCAGCCTCCGGCAATGCTGCGTGGCCATGATCACCGCCACCCATGTGCGAGCCGATCAGGCGGCGGTCGGCGCCCGCGGCCGGCGTTTCGAACACGATGCGGCCTTCGCTCATCACCGCGATGCGGTCGCTCAGCTCCAGCAGCTCGTCGAGGTCTTCGCTGATCAGCAGCACCGCGCCGCCTTTCGCGCGCACCTGCAGGATGCGGGCGTGGATTTCGGCCACGGCTGCGAAGTCGAGGCCGAACACCGGGTTCGCGGCGATCAATACGTTGATCGAGCCGGCGAGTTCGCGCGCCAGCACGGCGCGCTGCACGTTGCCACCCGAGAGGCTCGCGATCGGCGCGTTCTCGCCGCGCGTCTTCACGCCGTATTCAGTGATCCACGAACGTGCACGTTCGCGCCAGGCACCGAAGCGCAGCCAGCCGCGCTTGAGCGGCGCTTCGTCGAAATCACGCAGCGCCATGTTCTGCGCCACCGAAAGTTCGCCCACGCAGGCGTTGCGCAGCGGTTCTTCGGGCAGCGCACGCAGTTGCAGGATGCGGTTCTCGGATCGTTTGGCGGCATACGGTTTGCCGACCACCCGCACCGTGCCCGTCACCCGCGGGCGCTGGCCAACGAGCGCTTCCACCAGCTCACGCTGGCCGTTGCCCGAGACGCCGGCAATGCCGAGGATCTCGCCCTTGCGCACCGACAGGTTCAGCCCCTGCACGGCCAGCGTGCCGCGGTCGCCCATGGCCGAGAGGCCTTCGACCTGCAAGGCGATCGGTGCTGCCTCATCGGTCGCCTTGCGCGGCGCGGCGCTGCCTTCGGCCACGATCGCCGATGCGCTTGCCGCCGAGTCGCCGATCATGGCCTGCGCCAGTTGTTCGGGCGTGGTGCTCGGCACCGAGGCACCATGCACACGCTTGCCGCGGCGCAGCACCGTCACTTCGTCGGCATAGGCCATGACCTCGCGGAACTTGTGCGTGATCATCAGCACCGTGCACTCGCCGCGTTGGGCCACCGCGCGCACATAGGCCAGCACTTCGTCCGCCTCTTGCGGCGTAAGCACCGAGGTGGGTTCGTCGAGGATCAGCAGGCGCGGCTTCAGGTAGAGCTGCTTGAGCAATTCGAGCTTCTGTTTTTCGCCGGCCGCCAGGCCCGCCGGCGTGGCGTCGAGGTCGAGCTTGAAAGGCGTGGTCTTCAGGAAGTCCTGCAGCGCTGCGCGTTCTTTTTTCCAGTCGATCAGCGCCGGCGTGCGGCCGCCCGCGAGCAGCAGGTTCTCGGCCACGTTCATGCCGGGCGCGAGCGTGAAGTGCTGGTAGACCATGCCGATGCCGAGCGAACGCGCCACCACCGGCGTGGTGATGTCGTGCTCGCGGCCGTCGATCAGGATCGAGCCACCTTCGGGCCGCTGCGAACCGGCCACACATTTCACCAGCGTGCTCTTGCCGGCGCCGTTTTCGCCGAGCAGCGCGTGCACCGAACCGGCGGCCACCGTCATGCTCACGGCATCCATCGCGGTGAAACTGCCGAAGCGTTTGGTGAGCTCCAGCGTTTCGAGCGTGAGCGCGCCGGTGGCGGCGGGTTTGGGGTCGAGGGGGGCGGTCATGGCTGCGAATCCGTTTCGCAAGCACGTGGCCTGCAAACAAGCGCCGGGCAGCGGCGCGCGATCAGGGCGGCAGGGCACTCTGCTGCGCTCATGTCCCCCGGCACCGGCCTGCGGCCGGCGCCTCCTCCTTTACTTCGCTCCGCAGAGCGCCCCACCGCCCTGATCGTCCACGACTGTGGAGGTTCGATCAGTGCCCACCACCGCTGCTGCACGCCAAGGGCGTCGGGTGGCCGGCGGAGCGAAGTAAAGGAGGAGCGGCGGGCGAAGCCCGTTGCGGGGGACATGAGCGCAGTCGGCCACCCGATGGCCTTGGCTCGCGCCGCGCGTAGAAGGACGCCCTGTTCCCGATGCTGCGTGTGTCTCATCCTAGCCAAGCCCCTCAAGCACAGCGCCCGAAGAAGCCACCGCGCCAAATACCCCACCCTGCATCTTCACCATGCTCAACGCGGCCAGGTGGTTGGCATGGTCGGTGGCGGCAGTGCAGTCTTCCAGCAGCAAGCACTCGAAACCCCGGTCGTTGGCTTCTCGCATCGTCGTGTGCACGCACACGTCGGTGGTGATGCCGGCGAGCAGCAGGTTTTCGATGCCACGGGTGCGCAGGATCAATTCCAGGTCGGTGGCGCAGAACGAGCCCTTGCCGGGTTTGTCGATGACGATTTCGCCCGGTAGCGGCGCGAGCTCGTCGATGATGTTCCAGCCCGGTTCGCCGCGCACCAGGATGCGCCCGCAGGGCCCGTCGTCGCCGATGCCGCGCCCCTCGGTGCCGATGCGACGCGAGCGCCAGCGTTTGTTCGCGGGCAGGTCTGAAAGATCGGGCCGGTGGCCTTCGCGGGTGTGAATGATGTGAAAGCCGAGTGTGCGCATACGGCGCATCAGCTTCTTGATCGGCTCGATCGGCGCGCGCGTCAGCGAGAGGTCGTAGCCCATCTTGTCGACATACCCGCCGACGCCGCAGAAGTCGGTCTGCATGTCGATCACGATCAGCGCGCTGTTCGAGGGGCGCAGGTCGCCGTTGTACGGCCATGGGTAAGGCTCGGCGTTGACGAAAGTGCTGGTGTTGCTCAAGGCGTGCTCCAGGGGTTCACTCGGGCAGCATGTTGTGCGGGGCGTGCGCGCGGGTCGGGGTTTCGAAGCCGCACGAGCTGCCGTCGGTGTGCACGACCTCGCCTTCCCATGGCAACTTGAAGCTGCCCTTCACCATGTCTTGCATGAAGGTGTAGGGGCAGTCCATCGCGCCGCCCTTCACCGCCGTGTAGCCGCGGTGCCAGAGCTGGTACGGGTTGTTTTCAACACCCCAGTGCAACCGCGCTTCGCGCACCAGGTCGGGCCGCACTTCGCAGGTGACGATCTCGTCGACACGGCCACCACCTTCGGCCATCAGCGTGCCGTCGACGTTGCAGACCATCGCTTCGCCCATCGAGTCGAAGGTGCCGTCGCTGCCGCTCAGGCACACGCTGGCGGTGACCATCAGGTTCTGGAACGCGTTGGCCTGGTTGGTGATCTTCCATGCATGCCGTATCGGCGCGGTGTAGCCGGCAGTGCGCAGCATGATTTCTGCGCCCTTGTAGGCGCACTCGCGCGCCATCTCGGGGAACATGCCGTCGTGGCAGATGATCAGGGCGAGCTTGCAGCCTTTGGGCCCGTCAATCACCGGGATGCCCAGGTTGCCCGGCTCCCAGGCTTCGACCGGCACCCACGGGTGCAGCTTGCGGTAATACAACGCGAGCGCACCTTGGTCGTCGATCACGATGCCGCTGTTGTACGGGTTGCCGTTCGGGTTGAACTCCATGATGGAGAAGCAGCCCCAGAGTTTGTGTTCCTTGCAGGCGGCCTTGAACGACGC
Organism: Burkholderiales bacterium; assembly: GCA_039930465.1. Lineage (GTDB taxonomy): Bacteria > Pseudomonadota > Gammaproteobacteria > Burkholderiales > Burkholderiaceae_C > LMDS01. The sequence goes on along the minus strand of JBDTTU010000028.1, from coordinate 25,984 downwards.
GACCTCCGGGCCGTCCATGTTGCACATCAGCTCGGGCGCGGTACTCATCGACAAACCGTGCAGCGCGTATTCCGGGAACACCACCAGATCGAGCCCGGCGTTGTTGCGGCGCGCCTTGCCCACCATCGCGACTATTTTGGAGGCCTGCTGCTTCAACTGCGCTGGCGTCTCGACCACCGGCAACTGCAATTGCACCAGGCCGATCACGACGCCGTTCGGCGATTTGTTCAGTCCTCCGAGGCCACTCATCGAATCGTCCTTGTCAGCGTGATGAAGACAGCTCGCCGGGGCTGCCCTCGGCCACCTTGCCGGGCCGGCAGCTGATCACGAGGATCACCAGCGTCAGCACGTAGGGCACGGCGCTGAACAGGTTGTAGCCCGAGCTGATGCCGATCGATTGCAGCGCCGGGCCGATCGCGCCGGCGCCACCGAAGAGCAGGGCCGCGCCCACGCAACGCAGCGGGCTCCAGCGCGCGAAGATCACGAGCGCCACGGCGATCAGGCCCTGACCGCTCGAGATGCCTTCGTTCCAGCTGCCGGGATAGAACAGCGTGAGCGACGCACCGCCCAGCCCGGCGATCGCGCCACCCGCCGCGGTGGCCGCGATGCGGATGCCGTTGACCGAATAACCCAATGCCTTGGTCGCACTGGCCGAGTCGCCCGCCAGGCGCACCAGCAGGCCCCAACGTGTGCGCGCGAAGCCGAGGTACATCACCACCGCGAGCACGATGCCGACCGGCAGCAAGGGGTTGATCTGCAAAGCCGACTGGAACAGCGGCGAGCTGCTCCAGGCGCCGAGCGGCAGCGGCGGCAGTTGCGCGGCCTGCGGCTGGATCAGCGGCTTGCCCCAGTAGAACGCCAGCCCGGTGCCGAGCAGCATCAGCGCGATGCCGGTGGCCACGTCGTTCACGCGCGGCAGCGAGCACAGCAGGCCGTGCAGCAGTGCGAGCATCGCACCGGCCGCCGCGGCCACCAGCACGCCGACCCACGGAGAGCCGCTGAGGTAGGAGCCGCCGAAGCCGGCCATCGCCGACAGCACCAGAACGCCTTCGAGTCCGAGGTTGATGCGGCCGGATTTTTCGGTCAGGCATTCGCCCAGGCTGACGAACAGGAAGGGCACGCCGACGCGCAGCGCGCCGCCGAGAATGGCGGCGAGGAAGGGCAGCAGCACGTCGTTCATGACGACCCCTCGGCCACGGTGTACCGCGGCCGATCCCCCGAGGGGATGCGGGCCGGCTTGGGAGCGGCCCGGCGCTCGGCCCGCTCAGCGTTCGACACAGCTTGGTTCATGGCGGCTCAGCTGGGTTTCACGGTGCTGTCGAGCGGCACTTCGCGCGGGGCCATCGAGCGCCGGAAACGCTCGCCCGCGGCTTTCCAGTCGACCCCGCGCAGCGCTTCGCTCGCCAGGATCAGCACGAAGGCGATGCCTTGCAGCACCTGCACCGAAGCGTCGGGCAAACCGAGCCGGCGTTGCAGCAGGCTGCCGGCCGCGCCGAAACCGCCGAACAGGATCGCCACCGGAATCACCGCCAGCGGGTTGTGGCGCGCAATGAACGACACGAGGATGCCGGCGTAGCCATAACCCGCGATCAGCGACGCATTCGCGTTGGTGTGCACGGCCACCACTTCGATCGCACCGGCCAGGCCCGCGCAACCACCACCGAGCGCGCACGCCAGCAAAATCAGGGCGCTCGCCGGCAAGCCCACGAGCTGCGCGGTGCGCGGGTTGCCACCGACCACACGCACCGAGAAACCGCGTGCGGTGAGCGTTAGCCACAGGCCGAGCGCGATGCACGCCAGCACGCCGATCACAAAGCCCCAGTGCACGTCGGAGCCACCGATGCCGCCGATGCGCAGGGCTTCTTCGATGCTTCGGGTGGAAGGCTTGTTCAGTGTGGCCGGGTCGCGCATCGGCCCTTCGACGAGCTGCTTGAAGATCGCGATGGCCGTGTAGGCGAGCAGCAGGCTGCTGATGGTTTCGTTCACGCCGCGGTATTGGCGCAAGGCGCCGGCCAGCGCGATCCAGGCCGCGCCGATCACGAAGCCGGCGAGGCACAGCAGCGCGGTGCCGATGATGTTGCCGGGCAGTGGCATCAGGTAAGGAACAGCCGCGGCGGCGAGGCCCCCCAGCACCAGCGCACCTTCACCACCGATGATCACGAGGCCGGCACGCGCCGGCAGCGCCACGCACAGCGCGGTGAGCATCAGTGGCGCCGCACGCGTGAGCGTGTTCTGCCACGAGAACCAGTCTCCGAACGCGCCCTTGAACAGCAGCACCCAGGTCTCGGTGGGGCTCACCCCGCCGAGCCAGACGAACACGCCGAACAGCAGCAGCGCGCCGATCAGCGCACCAACGGGAAGCAGGGCGTCGACGAGGTTCTTGTGCATGGCTCGGCCTCGCGAAATGCGTGCCCGGTGCGCCGCGGTACTAAACCGAACCGATCACGCCTTCGACGAGGTAGTTCATGCCTTCGAGCACCGGGTCGGTCTGCTTCAGGGTGGTTGGCACCACGACCGCGCCCTTGTTGTTCTTCAGCCCGGCAACGAAAATGTCGAAGCTGCCCGCGATCATCTTGGCCTTGATGCCGTCGGCCATCTTCTTGGCGGGCTCCGGCACCATCGAGCCGTAGGGCGACATCTTCACGTAGCCTTCTTTCAGCCCGCCGCGCAGGAAGTTCGGGTGGGGCTTGCCGGCCTGGGCGGCGTCGACGACGGTCTTGTACGCGGTGTTCCAGTTCCACTCGGCGCCCGTGAGGTAGGCGGCCGGCGCGAGCTTGGCCTGGCTCACGTGGTAACCGCAGACCATCTTGCCGCGCTTGGCCGCGGTCTCGACGATCACCTTCGGGCTGTCGACGTGCATCGTGAAGACATCGATGCCCTGGTCGGCCAGGCTGTTGGTGGCTTCGGCTTCTTTCACCGGCATCGACCACTCACCGGTGAAGATCACCGTGGTCGTGATCTTCGGGTCGACCGAGCGTGCGCCCATCGTGAAGGCGTTGATGTTGCGCAGCACCTGCGGGATCGGCTTCGCGGCCACGAAACCGATCTTCTTGCTCTTGCTCATGTGGCCGGCGATCACGCCGTTGAGGTACTGGCACTCGTCGATGTAGCCGAAGTAGCTGCCGGTGTTCTTCGGGTGCTTGCCTGCGGTCCACATGCCGCCGCAGTGCGAGAAGCGCACTTCGGGTTCCTTGGCCGCCAGCGCCAGCAGATAGGGGTCGAAATAACCGAACGAGGTGGGGAACAGCAGCTTGGCGCCGTCTTGTTTGATCATGCCTGTCATGGTCTTGGTGACGGCGGCGGTCTCGGGCACGTTCTCTTCTTCCACGACCTTCACGCCGGGCATCTTTTTCATTTCGGCGGCGGCCGCAGCCTGGGCCTGGTTGTAGCCGAAGTCGTCACGCGGGCCGACGTAGATCACGCCCACGGTCAGTGGCGTCTGCGCGGCTGCACCGCGCAGGGCCCAGGGCGACAGCGTGGCGGCAGACAAGGCCGAAAGCTGCGCCAAAGCGCGGCGGCGGGACGTGTCGAAAGGGTTCGTCATGGAAGGTTCTCCGCGGTTTGGGGGGCTTGCGCCGTACTTTGGTGCACGCTCTGGTATACCGAGTGGCATTCAGCAAGACGCATGCCTGAACCGCGTGGCGCGTGGCCCGCTGAGATCGGCGCGCGGCGGCGGCGCCGCCCGCGCTACTGCGCCAGCCGCGCCCGCGCTTCGTGCAGCGTGTGCAGCGTGATCTTGCGCACCTCGGCCTTGCTCTGGTCGATGTGTGCCTTCAGCAGCAACTGCGCCTGGTCGGCCTTGCGCTGGATCACCGCGCGAAGGATCTTCGCGTGTTCGGTGTAGGTGGCCTCGATGCGGTCGGGCCGCGTGAAATCGAGCCGCCGGATGATGCGGATGCGCTCGGTCACGTCCCAGTGCACACGTGCCATTTCGTCATTGCCCGAGGCGTGCACCAGAGTGGCGTGGAACTGCTCGTCGTTGGCACCGACCTGTCGCGCATCGGTGAGGCGCTCGGCCACGGGTACGAGCCAGATGTCTTTCAGCGCGTCGAGTTCGGGTGGGTCGTCGGTGCGCGTGCACAAGCGCAGCACGCTGGCCAGCTCGAGCACGATGCGCAGGTCGTAAAGCTGGTCCAGCTTGCCAAAGTCGATCGGCCGCACGAACCAGCCGAGCTTGGGCTCGACGTCGAGAAAACCTTCGTTGCGCAACCTGAACAACGCCTCGCGCACCGGCGTGCGGCTCACGCCGAGGCGATTGCCCAGCTCGGCTTCGGAGAAGCGGTCGCCGGCCACCAGTTGAAAGTCGTGGATCTGCGCTTTCAGCGTGGCATACACCTGCTCCGCGAGGTTCGCGCGAGCGGCGGGCGGGGGTGTTGTGACGGCGGCAGTCATGGGTGCGATCTTAGCGAGCGGTCCTTCGCCGCATCACAGGTCGATCAGGCTGACATGCGCCGCGACCACACGCCAGCCCTGCGGCAAACGCACCCAGGTCTGGCTTTGCCGGCCGTGGCGTGCGCTGCCGTCGCGGTGAAACTCGGTCATCGTGGTGGCGAAGTCACGGCCATAGGTCGTGATCACGGTGTTCGACAGGCGCCGTGCCAGCCCGGTCGCCGGGCGCGCGTTGCGAAACGCACGGATGGCTTCGATGCCGATCAGGTTTTCGTTGGCACCGTAGCGCACGGTGAGGGCGGAGTCCCAGAACAGCTCGTCGAGCACGTCGACCTTGTTGTTGACGAGCGCGTCTTCGTAGCGGGCGAACACGGCCGTCATTTCTGAGAGCACTTCGGGCAGGTTGATTTCGGTGCTCACGGGAGGTGCCTTTGCACGTGTGGCGCGTCGTGGCAGGGGGCACTCGGGGCGGGCGCAGGCTGCCGCGGTCTGCGCTTCGCTCCGACTCCACTCCGGTGCTCGGCCCGAGGTCGTGCCGCAGAACTCGTTTCGTTCGCTTCGCTCACTGCACTCAAACAACTGCGGCAAGTCAGTTGACGAAGCGCGCTGCGCGCGCCGACCTCGAACCTGCGCTCCTCGTCGCGACAGACAGCGCCCGCCCCGAGTGCCCCCTGCCGCGAGCCACCCGTGGTGGTGTTTTCGCCGAGGACCACAACCGGTGCAGCCTGCCCGCTCGCGCCTTTGCCGCTCGCAACCGACACGGTCATATCGAAGTGCCTCACGGAAGCACCGCCACCGGCGAAGCAACCACGCCCATCGTCTGCAACCGATGCGCCACCCGCAGCACCAGGTCTTCACGCCAAGGCGCCGCAATCACCTGCACGCCGATCGGAAGCGTGGGGTGGCAGCCCCACACCGGCACCGCACACACCGGCAGGCCGATGCACGAAATCGGCTGCGTCAGCAGCCCCATGCTCGGCCGAGCCGGCAGGCGCTGGCCGTTGATCTCGATCCACTCGGCACCGAGCGTCGTTGCCGCGCAGGGTGTGGCCGGCGCGAGCAGCACGTCGACTTCCTGGAACAGCTCGGCCGCACGCAGCGCAAACCAGCGCCGCACGCGTTGCGCTTGCTGCACCCACGCGGCGGGCAGCAAGGCGCCGGCGAGGAAACGGTCGCGCGAGAGCGGTTCGAAGTCGGCAGCGCGCGTGCGCAAGTCGGGCAAGTGCAGCGCGCCACCCTCGGCGTTGCTGACGATGAAAGCAGCGGCACGCGCGCGGGCGACCTCGGGCAGCTCGACGCTGCGGTTCACGCCAAGCGCCTGCGAAACCCGCGCCACCGCGGCACGCGCCTCGGCACCGGCTTGGTCGACGAAATAGCCGCCGAGGGTGGCGATGCGAAGGCCACTGATGCCGAGATCGAGCGTGTCGATGGTGGGCTCGACCGGCCGCGAAACACAGCCCGGGTCGTGCCCGTCGAAGCCCTGCATCAGGTCATACACCAGCGCCAGGTCACGCGCGCTGCGCGCGAACGGCCCGAGGTGGTCGAGGCTCGCGACGAAGGGGTAGGTGCCGTTGCGCGGCAGCCGGCCGTAGGTGGGCTTCAGGCCGAAGGTGCCGCACAGCGAAGAGGGCACGCGGATCGACCCGTTGGTGTCGGAACCGAGCGTGATCGGCACCTGCCCGGCGGCGACGGCCGCGGCCGAACCGCCCGACGAGCCGCCCGCCGTGCGTGCCAGGTCGTGCGGGTTGTGGGTGGCACCTTCGTGGCTGTTTTCAGTGGTGAAGCCGTAGGCGTACTCGTCCATGTTGAGCGCACCGACAAGCACCGCGCCGGCGGCCTGCAAGCGCGCCACCAACGGGCCTTCGTGGGTGGCGGCGGGCTGGCCGCGTTCGATCTTCGAGCCGGCGAGCGTGGTCAAACCCGCCACGTCGAACAGGTTCTTCACCGCGAAGGGCACGCCGAGCAGCGGCAGTGTTTGTACGGTGGTGTCGCCAACCGCCAGGCGGGCGTCGAGTGCCGAGGCGGCCTGCAGGGCGCGCTGTGCGGTCACGTCGGTGAAGGCGTTCACCTGCTTGTCGGTGTCGCAGATGCGCGCCAGGCTCGTGTGCACCAGCGTGCTCGCGCTGATGCTGCCGTTGCGCACGGCGGCGGCCATGTCGGTGGCGCTGCCGGCCAGCAATTCCTTTGCGTTCATGCGCGGCTTCCGTCCGATGCCGAGACCGGCACGAAAGCCTCGGCGGGGTCGTCGGTCAGACCCAGCGGCTGCGCCGCCACCAGCTCGGCCATGCCGGCCGCGAGCGCGAAGTAGTGCAACACGCCGGGGCGGTGTTCGGCACTCAGCGGCAGGTTCAACGCCGCCGAAGCGGCGTCGACATAGGCTTCGATCTGCGCGGGGGTCATCAACGGGCGGGCCTTTCTGAAACGTCAGCGCCGCACCTCGCGTTGGAAGATTTCCAGGCTGCGTTTCTTCGCTGCGATGAAGCTCGGTTCTGACAGCGTGTCCACGGTGCGCGGGCGGGCATCGCCATATTGCAAGATTTCGGCCACCCTCGTCGGGCGCTTGGTCAGCAGCAGCACCTGGTCGGCCAGATAGACCGCCTCTTCGAGGTCGTGCGAGACCAGCATCATGGTCGTGCCGGTCTGCATGAACACCTCTTGCAGCTTCTCGCGGATGAAGAGTGTCATCTCGAAGTCGAGCGCCGAGAACGGTTCGTCGAGGAACAGCACCTCGGGCCCCGGCGCGAGCGCGCGCATGATCGACGCGGTCTGCTGCTGACCGCCCGAAAGTTCGTACGGGTAACGCTTGAGATCGAACTTCACGTCGAAGCTCGCGACCAGCTCGGCCATGCGGCGATCCACCTCAGCCTTCGAGCGGCCTTCGAGCACCAGCGGGTAGGCGATGTTGTCGATCGTGCGCATCCACGGAAACATCGCCTCGCGGTAGTTCTGGAACACGTAGCCGATCTTGGTTTCTTTCAGGCTCTTGCCATCGAACAGGATCTGGCCCGAGTCGATCGGGATCAGCCCCGCGATCATGTTGATCAGCGTCGACTTGCCGCAGCCGTTGGGGCCGAACACGGACACGATCTTGTGTTTGGGGATGTCGAGGTCGAAGTTTTCGTACAGCGGCCAGCCCGCGAAGTACTTCGTCAGGCCGCGGATCGTGATGTGGGTGCCGGCGGGTCCGGGCTCGAAGGGCCGCACCGGCACGTCGGCCGAATTTCGAACACGCGCGGCGGCATTCAGGACGGTGCTCATGATCTACCTTCCGCTCCAGTGCACGATCTTGCGTTCCGCGACCAGGAACAATATGTTGAGCGCGTAGCCCAGCGCGCCGGCCGCGAGGATCGACGCGTACATGTTCTTCACGTTCATCACCTGCTGCGCGTCGATGATGCGGTGGCCGAGGCCGACGTCGGAGCCGATGAACATCTCGGCCACGATCACGATCACCAGCGCCATCGAGACCGCCGAGCGCAGCCCGACGAACGAGGGTTGCAGGCTCTCCCAGATCAGCACGTCTTTGAAGATCTGCCAGCGCGAGGCGCCCATCACCCGAGCCGCCATCACGCGCTGCTTGCGTGCGTTGATGACGCCGTAGGCGCTGTTGAAGACCACGATCAGCAGCGCGCCGAAGGCGGCGATCGCGACCTTGTTGACGTCGGAAGTGCCGAAGATCATCAGGAACAGCGGGATCAGCGCCGACGACGGTGTGGAGCGGAAGAAGTCGATCAGGAACTCGACGCTGCGGTAGGCCTTTTCGTTGCTGCCGAGCAGCACACCCAGCGGTACGCCGACCACGGCGGCGATCAGGAAGGCCTGGAGCGTGCGCCAGACCGTGACCAGGAAGTCGGTCAACAGTGCGCCGCCCGCCAGGCCCTTGGCGAGCGCCACCAGCGTGTCGAGCGGCAGCGGCAGCAAGATGGCCTTGATCAGGCCGAAGCGCACGACCAGGTCCCAGACGATGAACAGCACGAGCGGCCCGATGAAGGGCAGCACCTTCAGCCACGGCGAAGGCTTGGGCGGCGCGCTGCTGGCCGTGGCGGCCGGGGGCGCCCAGGGGCTGGCCGTGGCCGGCGGGGTGGCGGTCTCGGCCATGGCCTAGCCCTTGTAGAGCATCGAGTCGACGATCAGCCGCGACGAGAAGATGCCCTTGTCGGAGAACAGGTCGAAGAACTTCTGGAAGTACGCGATGTCGGCCGGCGTGAACTCGTTGTACATCGTGTACGCGGCGAGCGGCACCTCGGAGGTGAGCGCGCCCTCGATCGCGGTGTAGCCCTTCAGGTACTGGCGCGCCTCGACCGGTTTGGTGCGCACATACGCCACGCCCTTGCCGTACGCAGTGATGAACTTCTTTGCCTCGGCCGGGTGGGCCTTGATGAAGCTCGAGGTCAGCGACGCCGATCCGCCGAACCAGGGCGCCTTGGGGTCGCCGAGCACGTACTTCGCGATCACGCCGGCCTCGAGCACGCGGGCCACCTTGTTGAGGCGGCCGATGGTGCCCGTGGGCTCGAGCGTGTAGCAGCCGTCGACCTGCCCCGCCGCGAGCGAGGCCACGTGTTGACCGATCGGCAGCTCGACCACGGTGCAGCCGGTCGCGCCGCCGCGTTCCAGCACGGTCTTCGCGAGCGTGACGTTCTGGATGCCGGGGCCCGAGGCGATGCGCTTGCCCTTCAGGTCGGCCATCACCTTGGCGGGGCTCGCCACCGGCACGAGGATCTCGTCGAGCACGTTGACCACGTTGCTCGGGTTCGAGCAGAAGATCTTGAAGGTGCCGGGCTGGGCGATTTCGCCGATCGCGATGTTGGCCGAGCCGGTGCCGTTGGCGCTGCCGTCGCAACGGTCGGCGAGGATCGCCTCCATGATCTGCTGCGCGCCGGCGAAGCGCATCACCTCGACGTCGAGGCCGGCTTCCTTGAAATAGCCCTGCTCGACTGCGGCGTAGAAGGGCAGGCCGGCGGAGATCGGCCAGTAGCCGATGCGGACCTTGGTGGCCTGGGCGCGCACGGCGCGCGGTGCGCCGACGCTGGCGAGCGCCGCGCCGGACGCAACGGCGGTGAGCAGGCGGCGTCGCGTGGAGTCGGATGAATTCATGGCGGGTCCTCGGGTCGGTTGAGAAAGGGGGAAAGAAAACAATCAGGGCGCAGCGCTGTGCGCGCCCAAAAAGGCGCGCCAGCCGCCAAACGCGGTGACATCGCGCGCGTTGGCCAGCGCGTGTGCTTCACAGATGAAACCGTGCACCCAGCGGCCGTCGATCAATTCCAGGCTGCCCAGACCGAGCGGCGGCGGAATCAACGCAAGGAACGAGCCGACCGCATCGACCGGCACGTCCCACACCTCGACCGCGATCGATGCTCCTGCTTCGTACGCACTGGCGCGCTGCAGGCCGGGTTTGGGCGGGCTGGTGTTCGGCAGTGCGAACAGGCGGTAATGCGGCGCGGTCTGGGTGGCGCAGGCCAGCGTGGCGCCACGGTCGGTGAGCTGGCCGTTCAGCGGCAGGCCACTCAGGTGCGCGCCGACCACGGCGATTGGCATCGTCGGCACGCTGGCCGGCCAGGCCGCGCCGGCCGAGGGCACATTGGTGCGGCCGGTTGCGCCCATCGGCAAGTGCAGGCTGGCTTCCCAGGTCTGGCCGAAGCGCGCGAGCGCCGCGTCGGCCGCGCCCGCGGCAATGAAGGTCACGCCGAACGGCAGGCCGGTGTGTGTGAAGCCCGCGGGCAGCGCCAGCGCACACCAGCCGAGCAGGTTCACGAAGTTGGTGTAGGTGCCGAGCAGCGCGTTCGCGCCCAGCGGATCGGCGTCGATCTCGCTGTGTTTCGGGTGTGCCGGCGCGGTGGGCACCATCAACAGGTCGACCTGTTGCCAGAGTGAACTCGTTCGGCGCTGTGCCTCGCGCAAGGCGTACTGGCCGCGAAACGCGTCGGTGGCGCTGAAGTTCGCGGCCACCTCGATCACGCGCAGCACGGTGGCGTCGATCGCCTCGGGGCTCTTGTCCATCAGCGCCTGCACCACGGCGTGGCGTTCGGCGACCCACGGGCCGCCATAGAGCAGGCGGGCCACCGCGAGCAGCGGCGAGAAGTCGAGCGGCACAACGGTGTGGCCGAGCGATTGCAGATGTGCCACGGCTTGTCCGTAGGCGGCCTCGTAGCCGATGTCACCCGCGAACACCGGATCTATCGGAACGCCGACGCGCAGCACCGCTTTGGGCCGCGCCGCACCGGTGCGGAACGCGCTGTAGGCATCGGCCGCGTCGGGCCCCTCCATCACCGCCAGCACTGCTGCCGCATCGGCCACGGTGAGCGCAAGCACCGAAACGCAGTCGATGCTGCGACAAGCCGGCACCACGCCGGCGCAGCTCACGCGGCCCGGTGTGGGCTTGATCCCGACGATGTTGTTGAAGCCGGCCGGCACGCGGCCCGAGCCGGCCGTGTCGGTGCCGAGCGCGAAAGGCACGTCGCCACGCGCCACCACCACCGCCGAGCCCGAGCTCGACCCGCCGCTCACGCGTTCGGCATCGAACGTGCTGCTCGGTCGGCCATAGGGCGAGCGCGCGCCGACCAGGCCAGTGGCGAACTGGTCGAGGTTGGTCTTGCCCATGCAGATGGCACCGGCGCCAAGCAGGCGTGCCACGGCGGTGGCGTCGGCCGTGACCTCGCGCTCGAACGCGGGGCAGGCGGCCGTGGTGGGCAGGCCCAGCACGTCGATGTTGTCTTTCACCGCGAACGGCACGCCGAAGAGCGGCATGGCCTTCAGCGCGGCCGCGCGATCGGGGTGCAGCGCGGCCTTGGCTTCGAGGGCCTTCACCCCGGCTTCGAGCGCAGCGGCATTCGTGAGCGTGATCCACGCTTCGCGCGGGCTGTGTTCGAGCAGGCGCTGGCGCAGGCTTTCCAGCAACGACAACGGCGACGCGCCTTCGGCATAAGCCTGGCGCCATTCCGGCAGCGTGAGCGGGGCGATCGAGTCCATGCGACTTATTGGTGCTCTTGTTGGTATACAAGTAAGTGCACAGCATGAATCGTGCCTGTGGCGAGGCCGATGCTCACCCGGGTCGAGGCGGCCCGAACTTGACCTGCGGCAAGCCGCGCCGGGCTGCGCTGGCGCACACTGGGCTGTCCACGGAAACCGGAAGGCCCCCATGAAGATCCTCGTCGCAGCAGACGGCAGTCCCCACACCAAGCGCATGCTGGCCTACGTGGCGGCGCACGACGAATGGCTGGGCGCGCACCACGAATACACCGTGTTCTGCGGTGTGCTCGCTGTACCGCACGGCGCCGCGGCCTTCGTCGACAAGGCGACCGTGAAGGGCTACTACGACAGCGAGGCCGAAGCTGTTTTCAAGCCGATCCGCAGCTTTTTCAAGAAGCAGGGCATCGAAGCCACTTTCGTCAGCAAGGTCGGCCACCCCGCCGACATGATCGCCAAGCTCGCCGACAGCGGCAAATTCGACCTGGTGATGATGGGCTCGCACGGCCACGGCCTGCTCGGCAACCTGGTGCTGGGCTCGGTCGCGACCAAGGTGTTGGCGAACTGCAAGGTGCCGGTGCTGCTGGTGCGCTGAACGTTGCCGAACGACCCCGAGCGGGCACTCCTGCTGCTGAATTCTTTACACGAAGCGGCTTGGTGGCAAGGAGTCGCTTTGAATTGAGGCTGTCGCGGGAAGGTCACGCGTCTGTCAGGCCAGCGGCTTGTAGGCCACCACGTCGACCTCGACCTTCGCGTCGATCATCAGCCGAGCCTCGGTGGTCGAACGGGCCGGACGGCCATTCGGGAAGTAGCTCATGTAGACGCGGTTGAAGGCGCCGAAGTCACGCGCATCGGCCAGCCAGCAGGTGGATTTGCAGACGTCGTCGAAGCTCGCGCCGGCCAACGCGAGCGCCGCTTTCAGGTTGTCCATCATCTGCCGCGTCTGCGCCTCGATGCCGCCGGCAACGATCTCGCCGTTCGCATCGGCCGGCACCTGGCCCGAGACGTAGACAAAATCGCCTGCGCGCACGGCGGGTGAGAAGGGCCGCAGCTGGCGGTCCGATGCAAGGGGCGGGTTGCCCAGATATTCCAGCGGCATGAAAGCTCCTCGGAAGCCACGTCGGTGGCGATAGCTGAAATATATTTTCAGTCTTCAGGCACTTTGCCCCGGGTTTCCCCCGAAACGGTCACATCGACCCGGGCTTAGTCTCCACATCTGAAATTTACCTTCATCAGGAGTGTTTCATGGCCCGTGGAATTCGCATGCAACGCCGCACCGCAGTGTCGTACCTGCTGGCGCTTGGCGCCTCGGGCGCCGGGCTTCCGGCGGGCGCACAGGCTGGCAAGTCGGCCCTCAACCTCGCCATGGTGGCCGAGCCGCCCACGCTCGACATCCAGTCGACGCCGGCCGATCTGGTCTGCATCATCATGCAGCACGTCTACGAGCCGCTCTACACCTTCGACGCGAAGGCGTCGCTGGTGCCGATGCTGGCCGAAGCCATGCCCACGATCTCGGCCGACGGCAAGGTCTACGGCATCACGCTGCGCAAGGGCGTGATGCTGCACAGCGGGCGCGAACTCAACGCCGGCGACGTGGTGGCCAGCCTGAAGCGCTGGATGGAGGTGTCGCCACGTGGCAAGTCGGTGTCGGCGCAGGTCGCCGATCTTTCTGCCAAGGGCCCGCTGGCCGTCGAGATCAGACTGAAGAATGCTTACGCGCCGCTGCTGTCGCAGCTGGCCATGGCCTCGGGCATGGCCGCCATCATGGCCAAGGAAACACTGGCCCAGCCGCTGCGCGAATACATCGGCACCGGCCCGTACAGGTTCAAGGAACGCAAGCCCGACCAGTACGTGCTGCTGACCCGCTTCGACACCTACTCGGCGCGCAAGGAAGTTGCCAATGGCTACGGCGGCAAGCGTGTGGCCACGGTGGAAGAGCTGCGTTTCGTGCCGGTGCCGAATGCGAACACACGCGTCGAAGGCGCACTCGCCGGCCAGTTCCATTACGCCGACCTGTTGCCAATCGAAGCCCTCGGGCGCCTCGAGAAGGCCAGCGACAAGGTCGTGCCGATCATGACGCCGTCGTTCGGCTTTCCCTACCTGGTGTTCAACACCAAGGAAGGCGAAATGTCGCATCAGCCCTTGCGCAAGGCGGTGCAAACGGCGCTCGGCGAAGGCGAGATGCTCGCGGCCGGATTCGGCGACACACGCTTCTTCATCGTCGAAGGCAATCACTTCCCGAAGGGCACGCCCTTCTATTCCGACGCCGGCACCGCCGCCTACAACGAGCGCGACCCCAAGAAGTCGAAAAGCCAGGCCGAACAGGCCGGCTACAAAGGCGAGCCGGTGCGCATTCTCACCAGCCGGCAATACGACTTTCACTACAACATGGCGCTGATCATGGCCGAGCAGCTCAAGCGCGCCGGCTTCAAGGCCGAGCTGAACGTCGTCGAGTGGGCGACGTTGCTGCAGCGCCGCGCCGACCCGAAGCTGTGGGACATCTACATCACCCACTCGGGCTTGTTCCCCGAGCCGATGCTGTCGCCGCCACAACTCGGCGACGGCGCACCGGGCTGGTGGAGCTCGCCGGCCAAGGCGGCCGCGCTGTCCGCCCTGAACCAGGAACCCAACCCGACCAAGCGCGGCCCGCTGTGGGCCAAGGTGCAGCAGGTGGTCTACGACGAAGTGCCCTACATCCAGGTCGGCAAATTCGCGAGCCTGTCGGCACGCTCACCTTCGCTGCAGGGCTACACGCCCTACACCTACCCGTTCTTCTGGAACACCAGCCTGAAGAGCTGATCACCAGGTCCGGCACATGTTGCGTTACCTGCTCACCCGCCTGGGCGGCGTGCTCGTGGTCATGGCCATCGTGGCCGTGCTCGTGTTCGTGCTCACGCGCGCCGCGCCGGGCGACCCGATCGCGGTGCTGCTGGGCGACCAGGCCACGGCCGACGACATCGCGCGTGTGCAGAAGGTCTACGGCCTCGACAAGCCGCTGCCGGTTCAGTTCGGGCTTTGGCTGGTGCAACTGGCGCACGGCAACCTCGGTGAATCGATCTTTCTGCAGAGGCCTGTGACGCAGGCACTGTGGGAACGGGCCGAGCCCACCACGCTGCTGTCGCTGATGGCGGTTGCCATCGCTGCGCTGATCGGCGTGCCCTGCGGCATCGTCTCGGCGGTGTTCCGCGGCAAGGCCATCGACCAGGCGTTCACCGGCTTCGCGATGCTCGGCGCCAGCGTGCCGAGCTTCTGGTTCGGCCTCGTGCTGATGCAGATCTTCGCCGTGTCGCTGGGCTGGTTCCCGGTTTCGGGCTACGGTGAGCCGGGTGCCTCGCTGGCCGAGCGCATCCACTGCCTGGTGCTGCCGGCCACCGTGCTCGGAGTACTCAACTCGGCGCTGATCATCCGCTTCACCCGCGCGTCGATGCTCGACGTGCTTGGCGAAGACTACGTGCGCACCGCCCGCGCGAAGGGCTTGCCCGAATCCAGCGTCGTGCTCAAGCACGCGTTGCGCAACGCGCTCGTGCCGATCGTCACGGTGCTCGGCCTCACCGTGGCGCTGATGATCGGTGGTGCGGTCGTCACTGAAACGGTGTTCGGCCTGCCCGGTGTCGGCAACTTGGTGGTGAGCGCGGTGATCCGGCGCGACTACCCGGTGATCCAGGGCGCGCTGCTGGTCGTGGCGGTGATCTACGTGCTCATCAACTTCGCGATCGACCTGCTCTACACCGTGGTCGATCCGCGCGTGAAGGTCTGACGCCGATGCGCCTGCCGCCGCTGCCGCTCGTGCTGCGAAAGCTGTTCCGCCGCCGCATCGTGCTCGCTGCCGCGATCGCACTCGCCGTCGTGGTGGTGGTGTCGCTGTTCGCCGGGCCGTTGAGCGGCTTCGATCCGACCGAAACCGCCGTCAGCCAGCGCCTGCACCAGCCTTCGGCCGAGCACCTGCTGGGCACCGACGAGCTTGGCCGCGACCTGTTCTCGCGCATCGCTTTCGGCGGCCGTTTCTCGCTGACGATCGCGCTGCTCACCGCCGTCGGCTCGGTCCTCGCCGGCACGCTGCTCGGTCTGGTGGCGGGCTATTTTCGCCGCCTCGACGCCCCGGTGATGCGGGTGGTCGACGCGATGATGTCCTTCCCCGACATCCTGCTCGCGATCGCGCTGGTGGGCATCCTCGGGCCCTCGATGCTGAACGTCGTGCTGGCGCTGGTGCTGGTCTACACGCCGCGCGTCGCACGCGTGGTGCGCGCCTCGACGCTGGTGGTGCGCGAGCTGCTGTTCGTCGAGGCCGCGCGCGCGGTCGGTGTGTCGACGGTGCGCATCCTGTGGCGCCACGTGCTGCCCAACCTGATGTCGCCGATCCTCGTGCAGGCCTCGTTCATCTTCGCCTACGCGATCCTGGCTGAGGCCGCGCTGTCCTTCCTGGGCGTCGGCGTGCCGCCAGAGATCCCGACCTGGGGCACGATGGTCGCCGGCAGCCAGCAGTACGCACACCAGGCGCTGTGGATCGTGCTGTTCCCGGGGCTGGCGATCATCCTCACCGCGCTCTCGTTGCAACTGCTGGGCGACGGCATCCGCGACCTGCTCGATCCGCGCTTGCGCAAGTCGATGTGAACCGCCTCGAAGTCCACCACCTCAGCACGTCCTTCGCCACCGACGAAGGCCGGGTCGATGCCGTCGCCGATGTCAGCTTCGCGATCCGCGCCGGCCAGACCACGGCCCTCGTCGGCGAATCGGGCTCGGGCAAGTCGGTCACCAGCCTGACGCTGATGCGCCTGCTGCCGCGCACCGCAGCGACGCGCGTCAGTGGCGAAGCCTGGTTCGTCGATCGTGCCGGTGCCCGGCTCGACCTGCTCGCGCTGCCCGAGTCGCGCATGCGCGCGCTGCGCGGCAACCAGGTGGCGATGATCTTCCAGGAGCCGATGACCAGCCTGAACCCGGTGTTCAGCATCGGCGAGCAGATCGCCGAATCGCTGCGGCTGCACAAGCGCCTCGACCGTGCCGCAGCGCGCGCGCAGGCCCTGCGCATGCTCGAGCTGGTGGAGATGCCGGCCGCCGCGCAGCGCCTGGGCGAGTACCCGCACCAGCTCTCCGGCGGCATGCGCCAGCGGGTGATGATCGCGCTGGCGATGGCCTGCGACCCGACGCTGCTGATCGCCGACGAACCGACCACCGCGCTCGACGTGACGATCCAGGCGCAGATCCTCGCGCTGATGCGCCGCCTGCAGGCCGAGACCGGCATGAGCATCCTGTTCATCACGCACAACCTCGGCGTCGTCGCGCACCACGCCGACGACGTGGTGGTGATGTACGCCGGCCGCGTCGTCGAACGAGCGCCCGTGCGCCCGCTCTTCGCCACGCCGGCGCATCCGTACACGCAGGGGCTGCTCGCGTGCCTGCCGGGCAAGGCGCACGCGGCCGGGCAGCCGAAACCGAAACGCCTGTTCGCGATCCGCGGTCAGGTTTCGAGCCCGCTCTCGCCGCCGCCGGGCTGCGCCTTCGAGCCGCGCTGCGACCAGGCGCGGGCTGACTGCGCGCAAGCTATGCCGCCGCTCGTCGACACCGGCGACGAGCGCCAGGCGCGCTGCGTGCTCGTGCCAGGCCACAGTGATGTGAAGCTTGCCTGAGATGAGTGTCGACACGCCCGCCGCTGACCCGCCGCTGATCGAAGTGCGCCACCTCAAGCGCTACTTCGGCAGCAAGGATCGGCCGGTTCGCGCCGTCGACGATGTGTCGTTCACCATCCAGCGCGGCGAGACACTCGGCCTCGTCGGCGAATCGGGATCGGGCAAGAGCACGATCGGCCGCGCGGTGCTGCGCCTGCTCGACTGCACTGCTGGCCAGGTGCTCTACCGCGGCGACGACATCGGCAAGCTCTCCGGCGAGCGCATGCGCAAGCTGCGCAGCAAGCTGCAGATCATCTTCCAGGATCCGTATGCAAGCCTGAACCCGAAGATGCGCATCGGCGCGACGCTGGGCGAGGCGCTCTCCACCCACGGTCTGGCCAGCGGCAAGGGCGAGCGCGAGCAGCGCATCACTGAGCTGCTCGAGATGGTCGGGCTGCGCGCCGAACACGCGCTGCGCTTTCCGCACGAATTCTCGGGCGGGCAGCGCCAGCGCATCGGTGTGGCGCGCGCGCTCGCCGTCGAGCCGGAATTCATCGTTGCCGACGAACCTTTGTCCGCCCTCGACGTGTCGATCCAGTCGCAGGTCATCAACCTGCTCGCCGACCTGCGCGAGCGCTTGTCGCTGACGATGCTCTTCATCTCGCACGACCTCGACGTGGTCGAGTACCTCTGCGATCGTGTCGTCGTGCTGTATCTCGGCCACGTGATGGAGATCGCGCCCACCGCCGAGTTGTTCGCCCGCCCACTGCACCCCTACACGCAGGCGCTGCTGGCCGCGAGCCCCAAGCCCGACCCGCTGATCGAGAGCGTGACCGTGCCGCTGAAAGGCGACATCCCGAGCCCGGTATCGCCGCCCTCGGGCTGCGTTTTTCGCACCCGCTGCCCGCATGCCATCGACGCGTGCGCACAGGCCCTTCCACCTCTCGACGAACGCGCTCCCGGCCGCTTCTCGGCCTGCATCCGCACCGATCTGATCACCCCGCCCGCACGATGAATTCCCACGACTTGCTCGACCCGCTGATCGGCCCTGGTTTCAAGGGCTTTCCGCTCGGTGCACCCGCGGTGCGCCGCAGCGCCATCGCCGCTTGCCAATGGAACGTGCTCGCCGGCGATCTGCCGCTGCCGATCGCGCTCCTGAAGCGCGCGGAAGTCGAGCACAACGTCGGTTGGCTGCAAGGCCAGGCGCGCCGCTGGGGCATCGACCTCGCGCCGCACGGCAAGTCGACGATGTCGCCGCAACTCTTCGAGCGCCAGCTCGCGGCCGGCGCCTGGGGCATGACCTTCGCCACGGTGAACCAGCTCGCCGTAGGCGTCTCTGCCGGCGTGCGCAACGCGCTGATCGCCAACCAGGTGCTCGGCGAAAGTGACCTTGCCGCGATTCAATCGCTGTGCAAACAGCACGCCGACCTGCGCATCGTCTTCCTCGTCGATTCGACGGCGCAGCTTGCGCTGATCGAGTCGTGGGTTGAACGCCATGCCGGCAACCCACCCTTCGAAGTGCTGCTCGAACTCGGGCTGCCCGGCGGGCGCACCGGCTGCCGCACGCACGACGAAGCGGTCGCACTGGCCGAGCGCCTGCACGCGAGCACCGCGGTGCGCCTGGTCGGCATCGAATGTTATGAAGGGCTCGGCGCGAAGGGCGACGCCACCGACCTGCCATACGCCGCAGCGCTGATGGACCGGGTCGATGCCATCGCGCGCCATTGCCACGAGAAGGGCCTGTTCGACAGCGACGAGGTGCTGCTCTCGGCCGGCGGCTCGGCGATCTTCGACCTCGTCGCGACCCGCCTCACGCCCGCGCTCGGCCGGCCGGTGCGCGGGCTGCTGCGCTCGGGCTGCTACGTCACGCACGACCATGGCAGCTACAAGCGCTTCGTCAACGCCGTGGAGGCGCGCCTCGGCTGCGCGCGCGGCGAGAGCCTGCGGCCCGCGCTCGAGGTCTGGGCTCAAGTGCAATCGTGCCCGGAGCCGGGCCTCGCGATTCTCGCGGTCGGCCGGCGCGACCTCTCGTTCGACATCGAACTGCCGATGCCGATCGCGCGTGCACCACGCGGCGCCGTCATCACCAGCGCCGTGCCGGCAAGCTGGAAGATCACCGGCCTCAACGACCAGCACGCCCACCTGCGCTGGGACGCCGCCGACGCCACATCAGCCCCGCAGGTTGGCGAACGCATCGGCCTTGGCATCTCGCACCCCTGCACCACCTTCGACAAGTGGCACTGGATGCCGATGGTCGACGCCGACTACAAGGTCGTCGACGCGGCGATCATGGTGTTCTGAACATGAACGGCACGATGAGCTCCGGCCTGATGCATCGCGTTGCAGCGCTGCGCGACAAGGCGCCCGCAGCACGCCGCGCGATCCTCGACGTGATGCTCGAAGACCCCGACCGTGTGCTGGCCGAAAGCTTCGAGTTGCTGGCGCGGCGCGCGCAGAGTTCCGTGCCCACCGTGATGCGCACCTGCCGCGACCTGGGCTTTGCCGGGCTGCGCGAGTTCAAGCTCGCGCTGGCCCACGAACTGGCGCTCGGCGGCTCGCCGCTGCACCGCCGCGTCAACCTCGGTGACAGTGCTGAAGACATCGTGGCCAAGGTCACACGAAGCGCAGCGGCCACCGTGGCCGGCGTGCGCTCGCAGCTCGACCTCGCAACGCTCGAGGCCGCGGTGAGTGCGATCGACGGGGCGCGTCACATCGATCTGTTCGCCACCGGCATCACGTCGTGGTGGATGGCGCAAGACCTGCAAGCCCGGCTGTTCCGCCTCGGCCTGTCGGCCAACGCCTGGGTCGATTACCACCTGCAGCGCGTGGCCGCCGCGGCGCAGGACGCGCGCGGCGTCGTCATCGTGCTGTCGCACGTCGGCGGCCTGCCGTCGGTGCTCGATGCCGTGGACATCGCGCGGCGCCAGGGCGCGCGCGTGGTGTCGCTGACGCAGCCGGGCACGCTGCTCGCCGACCGCACCGACATCCTGCTGGGCCTGAGCGTGCCCGACGACGCGGTGATGCACGTCGGCATCGACGCCTACCTGACGCACCTGACCGCCATCGAGGTGCTCACCGTGCTGGTTGCGCAACGCCGCGGAGGGCCTGCCGTGCAGCGCCTGCAGGGCGTGCGTGCCGCACTGCAGCAGCACGGCGTGGACGTGCGGGGTCATCCTCTGCAGAGCTGGGACGGTGCTGTGCCTTCCAACGCCGACTCAGCTGCCCATTCAGACACCGATTCACATGCCGACGGAGGCGATCCGCCATGAGTTCCACTCCCATCCTTCTCGAAGGTGGCCTCGTCGTCGATGGCAGTGGCGGCCCCTCGTGGCCCGGCGACGTGCTGCTCGTCGGCGACCGCATCGAGCGCGTCGGCGAGAGCCTGCGCTCGCGCCTGCCTGAAGGTCTGGTGCTCGAAGAGCTCGAAGTGATCGACTGCAGCGGCCAGGTGATCGCGCCCGGCTTCATCGACGCCCACACCCACGACGACGCCATCGTGCTCAGCACACCGGCCTACCTGCCCAAGCTGTCGCAGGGCGTCACGACCGTGGTCACCGGCAACTGCGGCATCTCGCTCGCGCCCTATGTGACCGACGTGGCCCGGCCGCCACTCAACCTGCTCGGCGCCGGCTCGTTCCGCTACCCGACGATGCAGGCCTACCGCGAGGCCGTGACGGCTGCCCAGCCAGCACTGAACGTGGTGGCGCTGGTGGGCCACACCACCCTGCGCTTCGCCGCAGTCGCCGACTTGGCGCGTGCCGCCAAGCCCGACGAACGCGCGCACATGGCCGCGCTACTCGAAGCCTGCATGGTCGACGGTGCGCACGGACTCTCGTCGGGCCTGTTCTACGAAGAGGCCTTCGCAGCGCCTGCCGACGAGGTGACCGAACTCGCCCGCATCGTCGCGCGCCACGGCGGCGTCTACACCACGCACCTGCGCAGCGAGATGGCGAGCATCATCGAGTCGCTGCACGAGGCCGGCGATTGCGCTTTCGAGGCCGGCCTGCCGCTGGTCATCTCGCACCACAAGTGCGCCGGCCCGGCCAACTGGGGCCGCACCCGCGAGACCTTGCCGCTGATCGATTCGCTGGCCGCGCGGCAGGACATCGCGATGGACGTCTACCCCTACGTGGCCGGCTCCACGGTGCTGCGCGAAGACCTGGTCGACGGCGTGATCGACGTCATGCTGACCTGGAGCGACGCCTTCCCCGAAGTCACCGGCCGCATGCTCGCCGACGTGGCGGCCGAGTGGGGCGTCGACCAGAAGACTGCCTGCCGCCGCCTGATGCCGGGCGGCGCGTGTTATTTCCAGATCGACGAGGCCGATGTCGAGCGTGTGATCGCGCATCCGCGCACCATGATCGGCTCCGACGGCCTGCCGCACGACCGGCACCCACACCCGCGCCTGTGGGGCGCCTTCCCGCGCGTCTTTGCGCACTACTGGCGCGAGCGCAAGCTGTTCTCGCTCGAGCAGGCGGTGCACAAGATGACCGGCATGACGGCGCGCAACTTCCGCATCAAAGACCGCGGCCTGCTGCGCGCCGGCGCTTGCGCCGACGTCGTGGTGTTCGACCCGGCGCGCATCGCCGACACCGCGACCTACGACACTCCGGTCAGCGCCAGCGTCGGCATCGTGGCGGTGTACGTCAACGGACGCCGCGCCTATGCGCAGGACGAAGGCACCGTGGTGCTGGCAAGGGAAGGGCGGCTGCTGCGCCGCGCCGCAGCGTCGTCGCGTTTCCGAGATTGAGTTGCCTCTCGCAGAGAAAGCCCATAAGGTCGGCTTTATGCAGCAGGTGCCATTCGCTTCATCCATGGCCTGAACGGATTCACACTACCCGCCGATGAACTCTTCAAGCGCCACCGGCTCGCACCCGGACATCGTCTTCATCGTTGCCGACGACCTCGGCTATGCCGACCTGGGCTGCTACGGTGGCCGCGAGGCCGAGTTCGGCGCGGTCTCGCCGCACATCGACGCCTTGGCCGCCGGCGGCCTGCGCTTCACGCGTGGCTATGCGAACTCACCCGTCTGCTCGCCCACACGGTTCGCGCTGATGACCGGTCGCTGGCAGTACCGGTTGCGCGGCGCGGCCGAAGAGCCGATCAACAGCCGGTCGCGCGGCAGCAGCACGCTCGGCCTGCCGCCGGAGCACCCGACCCTGGCATCGTTGTTGCGCGACGTGGGCTACCGCACCGCCCTGATCGGCAAGTGGCACCTCGGCTACCCGCCTCACTTCAGCCCATTGCGCTCGGGTTACGACGAGTTCTATGGCCCCATGTCGGGAGGGGTCGACTATTTCAGCCACTGCACCAACGGCGGCGCGCACGACCTGTGGGAAGGTGAAGCGGAGCGGCACGACATCGGCTACCTGACCGATCTGCTGACCGACCGTGCCGTGCGCGTCGTGCAACACGCGGCCACCGACCCCCGACCGCTGCTGCTCAGCCTGCACTACACGGCACCCCATTGGCCCTGGGAGACACGAGACGACGGCCACGTGCCGGCGCAAATCGGGCCGCGCCTGTTCCACCTCGACGGCGGCAACATCCACACCTACCGTCGCATGATTCACCACATGGACGAGGGCATCGGGCGCGTCGTGCAGGCGCTGCGCGACGCGGGTCGGCTCGACAACACGTTGATCGTCTTCACGAGCGACAACGGCGGCGAGCGCTTCTCCGACAACTGGCCCCTCGTCGGCGGCAAGATGGACCTCACTGAAGGCGGCATCCGCGTGCCATGGATCGCGCATTGGCCGGCCCGGGTCGCTGCCGGCGGCATCAGCGATCAGCATTGCCTGACGATGGACTGGACCGCCACGATGATCGATGCCGCCGGCGCCACGCCCGATCCGGCCTATCCGCTCGACGGCCTCTCGCTGCTGCCCCTGCTGACCGACGGGCAGCCGACCTTCGCGCGCCCCATGCACTGGCGCATGAATCACCGAGGCCAGCGGGCGTTGCGCGACGGCCGCTGGAAGTACCTGACCGTGGACGGGCACGAGTACCTGTTCGATGTAGAGACCGACGAGCGCGAACGCGCCAACCTGGCGGCCCGCGAGCCCGAGCGTCTCGCAGCCCTGCGTGAGGCATGGCGCGCCTGGAACGAGACCATGCCGCCGATTCCGAACGACGCCAGCGTGAGCCTTGGCTATTCGGTCGCCGACATGCCGCAGCGATGAACACCCCAGGAGACCACTTTCGATGAAGCTTGCCCGCTCGCTTTTTGCTTTACCCCTTGCCGCCGCCCTCGCGCTGGCGGCCACCCAAGGCCTGCACGCCCAGAGCACCTGGCCCGACAAGCCGGTGCGCATCGTCGTGCCGCTGCCGCCCGGCGGGCCGAGCGACATCGTGCTGCGCACCGCCATCGAAAAGATGCAGCCGATACTGAAGCAGCCCTTGATCATCGACAACAAGCCGGGTGCCGCGGGCAATCTCGGCGCGGCCGAGGCTGCCCGTGCGGCACCCGACGGCCAGACCTGGCTGTGGACGACCGACACACTGCTGACGGTGAACCCACACGTCTACGCGAAGCTCGGCTTCAAGCCTGAAGACCTGATGCCGGTGATGCGCGCCAGTGCGTTCAGCCAGACGCTGGTGTGCAACCCGGGGCTCGGCGTGAAGACCGTCGCCGAGCTCGTGAGTCGAGCGAAGTCCAAGCCGCTGAGCTACGCGTCGGGTGGCACCGGGTCGCCGGGCCATCTTTGCACCGAGCTGTTCAAGAGCGTGGCCGGCATCGACATGACCCATGTGCCGTACAAGGGCCCGGCCCCTGCCATGCAGGACGTGATGGGTGGCCAGGTCGACTGCGGCTTTCTCGCCGGGCCGACCGTGTTGCCACACGTGCGCGCGGGCAAGCTGGTGGCGCTGGCGGTTTCAGGCGCTCAGCGCTCGCTGCTGCTGCCCGAGGTGCCCACGATCGCCGAGGCCGGCTACCCCGGCTTCGACGCCACCTTTTCGCTGGTGCTCTTCGCGCCCAAAGGCACGCCGAAGTCCATCGTCGACACCATGTCAAAAGCGCTCGACGCAGCCCTCAAGCAGCCTGATGTCATCGAGCGGCTCCGCCTGAGCGACCAGACCGTGGTGGCAGCCTCGCCCGAAGACAGCGCCGCGCGCATCGCGGCCGACACCAAGACCTGGGGCGCGGTGGTCAAACGCATCGGCCTGCAGCCGGACTGACTGGGCAAAGTCGGCGGCCGCTTGCCGTAGACAAGTACAGCAACTTTGGCGCCAAGACCAGCTCAGGATGCGCCGGCGTGCGCCCGGGGCGCCTGGCGCTGCGTCAAGCCACCCGTAGAGGCGGCGCCACGGCCACGGTGCGAAGCACCGCGTCGACGAGGAAAGCTTCCCAGTGCCCAAGCGCGGCCGGCGTTTCCAGCTCTTCGCCCAGAAAGGCCGACAGCGTGAAGCGGTTCGAGAGGTAGAAGTAAGCGAGTGCCGCGATCATCAGGTACACGTCGCGGGCCGAAACATCTTCGCGAAACAGCTTTTGCTTCGCCCCCCGCATGAGCACGTCGCCGAGCACGCTGACCGCCTGCGACGAATACTCGCTGGCCCGCAGCGACTTCGAGATGTGCTTGCCGCGGTGCAGGTTCTCGGTGTTCAGCAGCGTGATGAACTCGGGGTTCTTCTGGTAGTAGCCCCACATGAAAAGAATCACCACCCGCAGCGCTTCGACCGGCGCAGCGCTGCCGAGCACGAGCTTCGATTCGGCTTCGTTGAAGCGCCGGTACATCTCTTCGAGCACCGCAATGAAGAGGCCTTCCTTGCTGCCGAAGTAGTAATAGATCATGCGGTCGTACGACTTGGCCGCCTTCGAGATCTGCTCGATGCGCCCGCCTGCGTAACCGTGTTTGGCAAACACCTTGGTCGCGGCGCGCAGGATGCTGTCGCGCGTGGCCTGGGCGGCCAGTGCGCGGACACCCGGCTTGCGCGCCAGCACGGCGGTCATGCGTGCCGGCTCACTGTTCCGCGAACGCGCGTTCGATGACGAAGTCGCCGGGCTTCGAGGTGTTGCCTTCCTTGAAACCCTTGCTCTCGAGCATGTGCTTGATGTCGCGCAGCATGCCGGGGCTGCCGCAGATCATCACGCGGTCGACAGCCGGGTCGATCGGCGGCACGCCCAGGTCGGTGAAGAGCTTGCCCGATTCCATCAGCGTGGTCACGCGGCCCATGTTCCTGTAAGCCTCGCGTGTGACGGTCGGGTAGTAGCGCAGCTTGCTGCTCACCATCTCGCCCAGGAACTCGTGCGCTGGCAGGTGTTCGGTGACCAGGTCGTGATACGCCAGCTCGTCCTTGTTGCGCACGCCGTGCACCAAAATCACCTGCTCGAAACGCTCGTAGGTCTCGGGGTCGCGAATGATGCTCATGAACGGCGCCATGCCGGTGCCGGTGGAAAGCATGTACAGGCGCTTGCCTGGGTTCAGGTAGTCGATCAGCAGCGTGCCGGTGGGTTTCTTGCCGACGATGATGGTGTCGCCCACCTTCATGTGCTGCAGCTTCGAGGTGAGCGGGCCGTCGGGCACCTTGATGCTGAGGAACTCGAGGTGTTCTTCGTAGTTGGCGCTGACGATGCTGTAGGCGCGCAGCAGCGGCTTGCCGTTGATGCGCAGGCCGATCATCGTGAAGTGGCCGTTCGAGAACCGCAACGCCGGGTCGCGCGTGGTCGTGAAGGTGAACAGCTTGTCGGTCCAGTGGTGCACGCTCAGCACGCGCTCTTCGTTGAATGCACTCATGATGGTCTTGGCGAATGGGTGGGCCGGGGCGAGGTTTTCAGGTGTTGCGCTGGCCGCACCGGCCATGTAGCATTCACAACATCGTCATTTAGTAAATACTACATGAAACTCCGCTGCTCGGGGGTGATGAAGGGCAAGGGGCCGCATCCTAACCCGGGCTTGCCACGATGACCGAACACACCAAGACCGACGGCCTGCCCGAGCTGATGCCGCTGCCCGACGGGCCGCCGCAGGTTCTCGACAAGTCGCGCCCGCGCAGCGAGCGCATGGCCAGCGACAAGATCGAGTGCAACG
>JBDTTU010000027.1:0-46821 GCA_039930465.1 Burkholderiales bacterium | reverse complement strand
TCCTCGTTGGAATCACGCGCCCGGCTCCAGGCTCACACCTCGTTGGACAAGACTGGAGTTTGCGATCCGTGGCAAACGGGGTTATCGTGTTTTCGGTCTGCCGCACCAGCGCCAGCCCATCACCCAGGAGAACAAGCCGATGCCCAAGGGCTGCTCGAAGTGCGGGACCCAGAACGATGACGTGGCCGTGTTCTGCCGCGCTTGTGGCAACCCCTTTGCGGCCCCTGCGCCCGAGCCCAGCCCCGGTCTCGATTGCTCGGCCTGCGGGCACACCAACCGCATCAGCGCCAGTTTCTGCGCCAAGTGCGGCAACGACTTGTCGGAACAAACCATCATCCGCCCCAAGGCGAAGACCCCGGCACAGGCCGCCGTGCCGGTGATGCCGTCACCGTCGGCACCGCCGCCTCCTCCTCCGCCGCCGCCCTCACCCCCGCCACCGCCACCGCCAGCGCCGTCTCGCCACACCGGCGAGACCAGCGACAGCACCTTGCCCGCACCCCTGAGCACCGTGGCTGGCGCTGCTGCGCCGAGGCGGGGTGGCGTGCTGATCGCCGCTGGGGTGCTCGCCGCGGTGGTGCTGGCCGGTGCCGCCTGGTGGTTGCTGGGCTCGCCCGTCAGCCCGACAGCACCCGCGGCGGCTCAGGTCGCGCCACCAGCGCCCGCCGCACCGCCGCCTGTCGTGGTGCCAGCGCCCGAACCCGCCGTCGTCGCGCCGGCGCCCGTTGCTGCCGAGCCGCCCCCACCGGCCATCGACGCGGCCGAAACAAAGCGCCTCGCCGACGAGCAGGCCGCGCAAGAGCTCGAAGCACGCGACAAGCTCGCCCGCGACAGCGCCGCCCGCGAAGCCCGGTTGAAGGCCCAACGCGAGCAGCGTGAAAAGCGCGAGGCCAACGCACAAGCGCAACGCGACGCCGCGCGGCAGCGCGCCGAAGAGGCACGCGCTCGCACCGCGCCAGCCCCGGTTCCGGCCCCACGCGCTGCCCCACCGGCGCCAGCGCCCGCCCCGGCCGCGGCACCCCAACCCCGCACCGCACGCGAACTCTGCGCCGGCGGCAACGCCATCAGCCGTTCGATCTGCGAGTCGCGTGAATGCGGCCGTGCCGAACACGCGCAAGAGCCGGCGTGCAAGGAGGTCAATGCCGCCGAGGAGCGGCGTCGCCGTTAGCTGACCCAGCGCCCAGGTACGAGGCCCGGCAGCCAGACCGGGCCCGTTCACGTCTTTGATCGGAGGAACCCATGAACACCCCCAGCGCGACCACCGCCGGCCCCATCGGCGGCCTTTCCACCGATGCTTTTTCGAGCATGTTCCAGGCCATCAGCGGCCTGCGAAACCGGCGTGCGCTGCTGGCGATGCTGGGCTGCCTGTTCGCGGGCATTCTGGTCGCCGGGCTGTTTTCGTTCATGGCCGCGCGCATCGGTTTTTTCTTTGCCTTCCTCGGCGCGTTGACGATGTTCGTGGCCGGCGCCACCGGCGTGAACGCCGCCGGCCTGCTGCTGATGGACCAGGCCAAGGGCGTGCCCGCGCGCAGCCTGACCGACGCGGTGATGGGCGGCCTGCTGTGCATTCCGAAGTTTATTGCGCTCGGCCTGGCGCTGCTGCTGGTCTCGCTGGTGGTGTTCATCGCGGTCGCGCTGGTCTACCTGGTCTGCAAAATTCCTTTCCTCGGGCCGATCTTGTTCGTGCTGGTGTTCCCGCTGTCGGTCGTGGTGCTCGGGCTCACGCTGTGCGGCCTGTTCCAGTGCCTCTTCCTGGCGCTGCCGGCGATCTGGGAAGGCTCAACGATCACGCACGCCATCGCCAAGGCACTGTCGATCGTGCGCAGCCGGCTGGTCGAGTCGATGCTGCTGCTCACGGTGGTGGGTTTTCTGGCGATGGGCGTGGGCTTCATCGTCTTCGGCGTGCTGATCACGGGCCTCATTCCTTCGGCCGGCATGATGGCCGGCATTCTCGGTGGCGACGCGCTGGGATCGATGTTCGGCATGGTGCGCGGCTTCGGCATGGACCAGGGCGGCTACGGCGGCATGCGCAGCGGCGGTGGTGGTGGCGTGGGCTATGTGGTCGCGGCCGGCATCGGCGGCGGCTTGTTGTGGGCGCTCGCGGCTTCGCTGGTCTCGCTGGTCTACCTGCTCGGGCTGAACCTCGTGTACCTGCGTGTCACCGAAGGCCTCGACGTGGGCGCGACCGAAGCCGCGATGCAGGCTGGCTTCGACGATGCGAAGCGGCGCGCTGCCGAGCTGAGCCAGAAAGCGAAAGACGCAGCCGAACGGGCGCGCGAGCAGGCACGCCAGTCGACTGCGACAGCGCAGGCCAATGCCGCTGCTGCTGCTGCTGCTGCTGCCGCGGCGGCGGCCGCGGCGACACCCGCCGCGCCCACCTGGAGCCCGGCGCCACCTGCAAACGTTGCGCCGGAGTCGGCGCCGCCGGCCACCACGCTGTGCCCGAAGTGCAGCGCGCCGATCGGCACCGACGACCTGTTCTGCGGCGTCTGCGGCTTCAAGCTGAAGTAGCGCAGAAGCCCCGGGTCAGTTGAGCGCCGCCGAGCCCGGCGGCTGGTCTTGCACCGGCGTGAAGAGCTCACCCACGTCGACGGGGTCGAAGTGGTACTTGATGCCGCAGAAGTCGCAGCCGATCTCGACCCGGCCCTGTTCGAGCACGATGCCGTCGATCTCTTCGCGACCCAGGCCCTTGAGCATGCCGCCCACACGCTGCCGCGAGCACGAGCACTCGAAACGCGGCGCGGCCTCGCCCTTGAGCCACTCGAAGCGGCGCAAAGGCTCTTCCCAGAACAGGCGCCGCAGCACCGTGTCGGCGTCGAGCGTGAGCAGTTCTTCGGCCGTGAGCGTGGCGGCCAGCGTGGCGATGCGCTTGTAGGACTCGTTCAGGCCGATCTCGTCTTCGTTGCGCGCCGCACCCGCGAGATTGCCTGCGCCCTCGACCGGCAGGCGCTGGATCAACAGCCCGGCGGCCACGTCGTCGTTCGCCGCAAGCACCAGCTTCGTGTCGAGCTGCTCCGACTGCAGCATGTAGTGCTCCAGCACCTCGCTCAGCGCCTGCAAGGGCTCGCGCCGGTCGCCGTGCAAGGCCACCACGCCCTGGTAGGGCTGCTGGCCGTTGCGGGTGTCGGCGGGGGCCAGGGTGATCGCACAGCGGCCCTGGCCGCGCACGTTGACCATCGCTTCCAGGCGAGCCGCATCGGCCACCTCGCCCACCACCTTGGCCGTGACGCGAAAGGCCAGGTCGGCCTGCACCTCGGCCACCGCGAGCTTCACCGGACCGTCGCCGAACACCTGCAGGATCAGCGCGCCGTTGAACTTGATGTTGGCCTGCATCAACACACCGGCCGCCGCCATCTCGCCGATCAGCGCACGCACCGGTGGCGGGAATTCGTCGCTCGCCGCGCTTCGGCGCGCCAGCACGTCTTGCCAGCCGTCGGTCAGGCGCACCAGCATGCCGCGCACCGGCAAGCCGTCGAAGATGAACTTGTGCAATTCGCTCATGACAGCCCCCCGTCTGCCGGGTACGGCAGGCGCCCCCCCGTGGGGGTCTCGCCCGCCTTGGGGCGGCCCGGCGCCGGGCTCGAAAAGTCAGCCGAACTCGGATTGATATTCATCCGATCTTCTTCAGGCCGGCCTTGAAGCGCGCGGCATTGTCGACGTAATGTTTTGCCGCCCTCTCCAGCCCGGCGATCTGCTCCGGTGTGAGCTGGCGCACCACCTTGGCGGGCGAACCGAGAATCATCGAACCGTCGGGGAATTCCTTGCCTTCGGTGACGAGCGAGCCGGCACCGACGAGGCAGTGTTTGCCGATCTTCGCGCCGTTGAGCACCACCGACTGAATGCCGATCAACGAACCTTCGCCGACCGTGCAGCCGTGCAGCATCACCTGGTGGCCGATCGAGACGTTGTCGCCGAGCGTCACCGGAAAGCCCGGGTCGGCATGCACGATGCTGCCGTCCTGCACGTTGCAGTTGCGGCCGATGCTCAAGCGCTCACCATCGCCGCGCAGGATGCAACCGAACCACACACTCGAGCCTTCGGCCATGTCCACGTTGCCGATCACCTGGGCGCTGTCGGCCACCCACGCGGTGTCGGCAAGGCGGGGCGAGATGTCGTCGAGCTGGTAGAGGGCCATGCGGTTTGCCAATGAGTCGAAGCCATAATTCTATGGGTGAGCCCACACCAGAGTTCCGGAGACGCCCCTTGCACGAGATCGTGCTCGGCGAAGACGACAAGCACCTCGATGACGGCACGGCAGCGCGCACTCGAGATCCTGTGCCTGAGCGAGCCGGTCGCCAAGGCCGCGCACACACGCGCGCTGTTCGCCGGCCTCGACCCCGCGACGATCGACCCGGCGGCACAACTCGATACGCCCGCCGCCCTGCCCGGCCGCCCGGCGCTGCCGCGCCTGGTGTCGCCGAACGCCGTGCCACGCCGCTCGCCGGCCACGCCCGAAGGCCGTGCGGCCTTGTTGCACGCCATCACGCACATCGAGTTCAACGCGATCAACCTCGCGCTCGACGCCGTCTGGCGTTTCCCGGGCATGCCGGTTGAGTACTACGCCGACTGGCTCGGTGTGGCCAGCGAAGAAGCCCTGCACTTCACGCTGCTGCGCGAGCACCTCTTGGAGCTGGGCTTCGACTATGGCAGCTTCGACGCGCATGACGGCCTGTGGGCCATGACGCAGCGCACCGCGCACGACATCACTGCGCGCATGGCGCTGGTGCCGCGCACGCTGGAAGCACGCGGGCTCGATGCCACGCCTCCCATGCAGGCACGCCTTCGACAAGCCGGCGACGAGCGTGCGGCACAGATCCTCGGCGTGATCCTGCGCGACGAAGTCGGCCACGTCGCCATCGGCAACCGCTGGTACCGCTGGCTGTGCGAACGCGATGGGCACGACCCGGTCGCGCACTACGCCGAACTCGCGCGCCGCCACCACGCCCCGCGGCTGCACCCGCCCTTCAACCTCGAAGCGCGGCGCGCAGCGGGTTTCACCGACGCCGAACTGGACTTGCTCACATGAACGTCTTCGTCGCCGGGTTTCACCACGAGACCAACACCTTCGCCCCTTCCATCGCCGACTGGGCCGCGTTCGAATGCGGCGCCGGTTACCCGTCGTATGCGCGCGGCGCGGCAATGCTGCAGAAGATGCGCGGCACCAGCACCTCGCTCGGCGGCTTTGCGCAAGCGGCGGCCGAGTTCGGCTGGAAACTGCAGCCTTCGGTGTGGGCCGGCGCCATGCCGTCGAACCGCGTCACGGCGCCGGCCTTCGCGCGCATCTGCGACGAGATCGTGGCCGACCTGCAGGTCGGCAGCTTCGACGCGGTCTACCTCGACCTGCACGGCGCAGCCGTGGCAGAGGGCGCCGACGACGCCGAGGGCGCGTTGCTCGGGCGCATCCGCGCGGTGGTCGGCCCCGACATGCCGATCGTCGCGAGCCTCGACCTGCATGCCAACGTGACCGAGCAGATGCTGGCGTTGACGAGTGCGATGACCGCATTTCGCACCTACCCGCACGTCGACATGCGCGAGACCGGCGCGCGCGCAGCGCGGATGCTGGCACGCCGGATCGGCGCCGACACATCAAAAGCTCACCGGCACGCCGAGCGTGTGCCATTTCTGCTGCCGCTGAACGCGCAGTGCACGCTGATGCAGCCGGCCGCATCGGTGATCGCGCTGATCGAACGGCTCGAAGCCGAACACGATGTCGAGCTCAATTTCTCGATGGGCTTTTCGGCTGCCGATTTCGCCGAGTGCGGGCCGGTGCTGTTCGGCTACGGTGCCGACGCCACCACCGTGCGCGAGGCGGTGCAGCGCCTGCATGCAGAAGTGGTGTCGCGCCGCGCCGAGTGGTCTCTCGATCTGCTCTCGCCGGCGGCTGCGGTCGAGCGCGCCATCGCACTTGCCGCGAACACGAATGCCCCGGTCGTCATCGCCGACACGCAAGACAACCCCGGCGCGGGCGGCGACTCCAACACCACCGGCCTGCTGCGCGCGCTGATCGAAGCCCGGGCCGGCCAGCGCCTCGGTGGCCGCGTGGCCCTCGGCCTGCTGTTCGATCCTGCTTCGGCGCAGGCAGCCTTCAGTGCCGGCGCCGGTGCCACGCTGCGCCTGACGCTGGGCCGGGCCGTGCCCACCTGGAGCGGCGCGCTCACCGACCCTGCCGTGACCGCGCAGGCCAAAGTGCTCGCGGTGAGTGATGGCGTGGTGCCGCTGTTCGGGCCGATGACGGCGGGCGCCACAGCGCGGCTCGGGCCGTGTGCCTGTGTTGAGGTCGAGGGCATCCGCGTGCTGCTGTCGAGCGCCAAGGCTCAGATGCTCGACCTGGATCTGTACCGTTTCCTTGGTGTCGAGCCGGCCCAGATGAAGCTGCTGGTGAACAAGAGCTCGGTGCACTTTCGCGCTGCGTTCGCACCGATCGCGTCGAGCATCCTCGTCGCCAAGGCAGCCGGCCCGATGGCCGCCGACCCGGGCGATCTGCCGTGGACGAAGCTGCCGGCATCGATGGGCGCGCGGCCCTGACCGCGCCCGCACCGCGTCAGCCGCCACAGCGCAGCTCAAGCCGTGCCGCCCCTGGCCGATAACGCTCTCAAGATCGAGACAATGAAGAGCGCGAACCATTCTTCGACACGGCAGCCGCTGCGCTTCCCCCGTCACTTTCGGCTTGGGCTGCTTGCCATCGTCTGTTGGCTGCTGGGCGGCACCGGTTTCGCTCAACAAGTTCCCTTCCGGCAATTCCTGCAGGAAGACGGGCTGGGCAACCTTTCGGTCAACTGCCTGCTGCAAGACCGCGACAAGAGCCTGTGGGTCTGCACCGACAACGGCCTCTTCAGGTTCGACGGAGTGCGCTTCGAGCGCATCGGCGCCGCAGCCGGCCTGCAACAGACACGAACCTTCGCCATCGCGCAAGACGCCGCCGGGCACCTCTGGGTCGGCACGTCGCAGGAGCTCTACGTCGGCAGCGGCGGCAAGTTCACAGCCGTGCGCGCGGGTGCCAGGACCTTGCCGGCCACTGTCGGGTCGCAGATCAGCGCCCTGCCCGATGGCCGCGTGCTGGTCGTGAGCCGTGGGCAGCTCTACCAGATCGGCAGCAGCACCAGCGGCAGCGGCAGCGGCAGCGGCTGGCAGGCCGACGCCTTCTTCACCCCCGGGCAATTGCAAGCCAGCCCACAGCTCGGGGCCATCAGCGCGGTCCATGTCGACCGCAGCGGTGCACTCTGGCTCGGCTGCGGGCCAGGGGTCTGCCGCGTCGACACGAGTGGTGTGCGCCTGTGGGGTAGCGCGCAAGGCGTGCCCGCCGCGACATGGCACGCGTTCCTGCTCGACCGGCGTGGGCGTTTGTGGGCCCGCAGCTTCATGGCGATGGTCAGCCTGGCCGCCGGAGCGCAGGCCTTCGAAGCAAGCGACGCGCCGAGGGCCCGGCTGACCACCGCCGAGCCCTTTGTCTCGCTGGTCGAAGACAAGCAGGGCCGGGTCGTGACGCGCAGCGACGACGGCCTGCTGCGCTGGTCGCCCGAACCTGCGCCGCGTGGCCATTGGGAAGAGTTCGACACCCGCCACGGCCTGCCAAGTGCCAGCATCACTTCACTCGGGGTCGACCACGAAGGCTCGTTGTGGGTCGGCACCTCCGGCAACGGCTTGCTGCGCTGGCGCGGCTATGGAAACTGGAGCGCCTGGACCACCTCGCAAGGACTGAACTCCAACAACATCTGGAGCGTCTTTCGCGATGCCGACCAGCGCTTGCTGGTCGGCTCCTCGGGCGGCTGCAACGTGCTCGACGAAACCAGCCGCCGCTTCGAACCCTGCCCGTTTGTTGCCGACGGCGCGCTGCGTGAACTCAACGCCATGGTGCAGACGGCCGACCGCAGCTTGTGGCTCAGCTCGATGGCCGGTGCAATGTTCCGGGCCGAAGCGGGGCGCAGCGCGCGCCCCTTCGCTTCGCTGCCGTACATCCGCACCGCCCTGCGCGACCGCCAGGGCATGGTGTGGCTGCTGACCTACCGCGGCGTCTACCGGTTCAACCCATCGACCGTGCCACCACAGCAGCCCGAAGCGGTGCTGGTGCCCAACGCGGAGCAGGCCGACTTTTCCGACGCCGCCGAAGACCCGCAAGCCGGTCTGTGGCTGGCCTCGACACGCGGCCTGTTCAGCTTTGCGCAGGGCCAGTGGCGCCGGGCACCCATCGACGATGACTTGTCCCGGGCCGGGTTCCGCTCAGTCGCGATCGACCACCACGGCGTGCTCTGGGCCGCCGGCACCGACCGCGGCCTGCTGCGCGCCGAACTCGACGCCGGTTCGCTTCGGCGCTGGTCGTGGGTCACCGAGCCGATGGTCGCGGCAACGGCCATCGTCACGACCCGGGTCGATCCGCTTGGCGGAGTCTGGCTTGGCAGCGACCAGGGGCTGATGCACTTCGACGGCAAACAGTGGCGGCGCTTCGACCGTTCCGATGGCCTGGTCTGGAACGACATGAACCAGACCGCCTGGTTTTTCGACACCGATGGTTCGATCTGGATGGGCACTTCGGGCGGGCTCGCGCATCTGTCGAAGCCGCAGGCGCTGCTCCGCTCCGAACCGCTCGACGCCAGAATCGCGCAAGCCGCAGTCGGCACGCTGCCGCTCCTGGGCCAGGGCGATGCGGCACTGTCATGGCGGAAAAACCTGGACTTGACCGCAGCGTTTTCGATCCACGATTTTGCCGAAGCCGAAGCGGCGGTGTTCCGCTACCGGCTGACCGGCCTGGAAAGCGAATGGACCGAAACCCGCACGCCCGCGGTTCGGTATTCATCGCTCGAACCCGGTCACTACCGGCTCGAAATGGTCGCGCTGCAAAAAGACCACGGGCGAAGTTCGGCGCCTGTCTCGCTGGCCGTGAACATCTCGCCGCCGTGGTGGCGCAGCAGCTGGTTCCAGCTGCTCGTCGGGGTGCTGACCGCGCTCGCCCTGGTCTTCCTGGTGCGCTGGCGCGAGCAGCGCCTGAGCCGAAAACAACGTCAGCTCGAACACGATCTGCGCGAACACGAAGAGCTGCTGCGGCGTGCCACGCGCGACGTGTTGACGGGCCTGTGGAACCGCGCCGCCATCCTCGACCTGCTGGCCAGCGAGATGCTCGTTGCGGCACGGCGGCAGCTGTCGCTGGCGCTCGTGATGATCGACGTCGATCACTTCAAGCAGGTCAATGACCGCCACGGCCACCTTGCCGGCGACGGCGTGTTGCGCATGCTGGGTTCCTACCTCGCTCGGCACGTGCGTGCCACCGATCATGTGGGGCGTTATGGTGGCGAAGAGCTGCTGCTCGTCATGCCGGGCATGGGGGACGTGCAGCCGTGCGACGGCGTCGAGAAGCTGCGCCAAGGCGTTGCCGCACTCGACCTGGGCAGCGCCGCGCCGGGCCTGCGCGTCACCGCCAGCTTTGGCGTCGCCTGGCAGCGGCCCGGCGAAAGCGCCGAACAATTGATTGCACGCGCCGACGCAGCGCTCTACGCCGCCAAAGTCTCGGGGCGCGACCGCGTGGCATACGCCCCGGCCCACGCCGCCGAGGCAGTTTCGGTCAGCGAGCGCTGAGTTCGTCGACCAGCGCGTCGGCGCCGTAGACCTTGCGCAAGGCCTCGAGCATGA
The DNA here is from genome assembly GCA_039930465.1 of Burkholderiales bacterium. Taxonomy (GTDB): domain Bacteria; phylum Pseudomonadota; class Gammaproteobacteria; order Burkholderiales; family Burkholderiaceae_C; genus LMDS01. The sequence continues at coordinate 37,203 of JBDTTU010000027.1, read as the reverse complement.
AGCCACTGTGCACGGCCACCATGCGATTGTTGCGAGCGTCGAAACCGTAGGAGCCGCCGATCGACTCGATGTTGCCGTCGAAAGCCAACCCCACGATCTCGGCGTTGCGGTTGATCACCGGGCTGCCGGAATTGCCACCGACGATGTCGTTGTCGGTGACGAAGTTCATTGGCTGCGCCGGGTCGAGCTTGTCTTTCGCGGCAAGCCAGGTCGGTGGCAACGCGAACGGTGCAGCACCGGTGTGGCGCCGGAACGCGCCGCCGACGTCCGTGAACGGCGCGACCGCGCGGCCATGCTCCAGCCAGCCCTTGACTTCACCGTAAGACAAACGCAGCGTGAACGTGGCGTCGGGGTACAAGCCGGTGCCAAGCTGTGCAAACCGCGCCTGGGCGATCAGCTCGGTGTTCTTCTGCTCGACCGAGTCGACCTCGGCTTCCATCTGTTTGCGCAGGGCTCGGCCCGCCGGGTCGATGGCGAGCGCGAGCCGGACGAACGGGTCGGTCGATTGCGCGACGGCCTGCGCACCACCTTCCCACAGTGCTCGGCGCACCGCCGGGTCGCCAAGCGTTGTGCCCTGGATCAGGCGCTCGGCCAACTGCGCCGGCGATTCGCGGCCCAGCAGTTGCTGCACGAAGGCGTGGTCGGGCCCGAGGCGCTCGCGCACTTTCGTGAGCGCCCAGCCGAACTTCAGCTTCTCGAAGTCGGGGTAGATGGGCGCCGGCGAAAACAGCGCCTGTTCCACTTCAGGCAGGCGCGCGTCGACAAAACCCGGCAGGCGCTCGGCGTTCGGCTTGGCGCGTTCTGCGGCGCCACGCACGAGCGCACGCGCGAACACGAAGTGCTGGCTCATGAAGCCGCGGTTGGCTTCGATCGCGCCGAACTCGCGCTCGAGACTGCGGTAGCGCGCCTGCGCCTGCTCGATCGCGGCCCAGGCCTGCCCGGTTGTCGCAAGGCGGGCCGGGTCGGCGGCCACGAAGGCTTTCAATGCCTTTTCGTCGGCCCGCTTCTGTCGCATCAACTCGGGGTCTTGCAAGGCTTCGAACTCGCCCTTGGTGACCTTGAAGCCGTTCTCGATGTCATCGAGCAGGCCCTGCGCCACCCGCGTGGCCTCAAGGCCCTGGCTGCCGTATTGCGTCAGCACGCCGCGCAGTTCGGCAAGTGTGAGCAGGCCCCGCAGCAGACGCACGTCACGCTCGGTTTCGAGCTGCGCCACCGTGAGCAGGCGCCGGGTGGTGCCGGGGTGGCCGGTCACGAGCGTCAGCTCGGCAGCAGCGGCACCGGTGCGGCTGAAGCGCAGGTGGTCGGGCGTGGCAACCGGCTGGCCGTTTTCGTAGGCGCGCAGCAAGGCCGCGTCGAGCGCGTAGCGCGGGAAGTTGAAGTTGTCGGGGTCGCCGCCGAAGTTGGCAATGGCGTCTTCGGGCGCCCACACCAGCCGCGCGTCGATGTAGCGGTGGTAACGGTAGACCTGGTACTGCCCGCCCTGGTACAGGTTCACCAGATCGCAGCGAACCGTTGCCTTTTCGCTGCCGACACAGGCCGACACGAGCTTCGCGCGCACCGCGTTCTGCGCCTGCTTGAAGGCCTGGCCTTCCAGAGCCTGGGTGGCCGCCTTGACCTGATCGGTCACGTCGGTGGTCTGCTCCAGGCGGTCGAGTTCGACATCGGGGCAGCGCAATTCGTTCTCGCGCCGGCTGGCTAGAAAACCGTCACGCACCAGATCGCGGCTGGCCGAAGAAGCGTCTTGAATGCAATCGACCACGCAGTGGTGGTTCGTCATCACCAGCCCGTCGCGCGAGACGAACGATCCCGAGCAGCCATCGGCCAGGCGCACCGAAGCCCGCATCACCTTGTCGACCCAGGCCGGGTCGGGGCTGAAACCGTAGGTGGCGCGCATGCGGGCCAGCGGCAGGTTGTCGAGGGTCCACATGCCTTCGGCCGCGTGGCCCGCAACCGACGCGAAGAACAGGAACGCAAGCAGAATTCTTTGCAGCATGGGCACAGCCTTGTGAGCGTGAAGGGCCGCCTTGTGGGCGTGAACGTGGGCCGGAAAATCGGCCTGAGATGATACGGTCGAAGCGCGACAGGGTGCCGGTCTCAGACGTGAAGGTCTTGCGCTTGCCAAGGATGTACTCGGCGCCGAGTTCCACGTTCTTGATCGGCGAATAGATCATGCTGATGAACAGCTGCTGCAGGGTGCGCTTGTCGGCCGCCTGCACTGTTTTGCCGCGGTACATGCCGTACGAGACCACGCCACGCAACTGGTCGCTGAAGGTCTTCGCGTAACCAAACCACCAGGCCCGGGTTCTTGTCGAAGCTGATCGCACCGGTGGTGGCGTCGATCGCGTAGCCGTTGGAGCCGTAGAGTTGGCCGATGTCGCCATCGACGCGGGGTGTACTGGCCCGTCAGAAAGTCTTTGTCGGTGATCTTGCAGCTGCCGCCGATGCCGACACCGAAGCCGCGTCGACTTCGGCGCGCAGGCACTTGATCTCGGCACGCATCTCTTCGAAGTCTTTGGCGGTTTGCGCTGGTGCAGGCATGGCGCTCATGAACGCGGCAGCAATGGCGACTTGCAAAGCAAGAGGCCGCTGTGAGAGGAGCCGCACCGCCCAAGCCTTGCCAGGCCGACCTCACGCAAAGTTCTTGCCAGCCCGGTTGCAGGCGCACCAGCCTGAGCTTCAACCTGGTGCCATGAAGTATTGCTTCAGCCCGGCCAGGATCATTTCGACGGCAATCGCGGTGAGCACCAGGCCCATCAGTTTTTCGAGGGCCGACACGACCGAATCGCCCAGCAGCCGGCGGATGCGCTCGCACAAGAGCAACACCGCACCCGACACCGCCATCGCGCAGGCCAGCGCACCAACCCACGAGAGCACACGGTCGGGCTGGCGCGAGGCCAGCAGCAGCACCGTCGCCATGGCCGAAGGCCCGGCCAGCAGCGGCACCGCCAGTGGAAAGATGAAGGGCTCCTTGCCCTCGGGCGTGCCGTACACGCCGCCCTCGTGGCTGAAGATCATGCGGATCGCCACCATCAGCAGGATCACGCCGCCGGCCACTTCGAGCGAGCGCTCCGACAGGCGCATCACGCGCAGGAAGCTTTCGCCGAGGAACATGAAAGCGAACAGCACCGCGAAGGCGATTGCCACTTCGCGCAGCGCGACCAGGGTGCGGCGCTCGGGCGGCACGTCGCGCATGATCGGAATGAACACCGGCAGGCTGCCCAGCGGGTCGAGCACCAGCAGCAGCAGGATGACGGCAGAGAGAAAACTGTGGTCCATGGTGCGGCGGGTCGTGAAGGGCCGGAGTGTCGGCGATGGTACGTGGCTTGCGCGGCCGGCCGGTGCAACACAATCACTCGCTTGTTGCGAGCAAGGAGTTCAAACATGGGCGCACCACAAGGCCATACCGACTGGACCATCGACCAGGGCTGGGAGCGTTACACCGCCACCGAACACGCCGTCTGGAAGACGCTGTTCGAGCGCCAGACGCGCCTCTTGCCGGGCCGCGCCTGCGACGAATTCGTGCAGGGCATGCACGCGTTGCCGATCGGGCCCGAGCAGATTCCCGACTTCCGCCGGCTCTCCGACGTGCTGATGAAACACACCGGCTGGCAAGTGGTGGCCGTGCCCGGCCTGGTGCCCGACGAAGTCTTCTTCGAGCACCTGGCACACCGGCGCTTTCCTGCCGGCCAGTTCATTCGCCAGCCCCATGAGCTCGACTACCTGGAAGAGCCCGACGTCTTCCACGACGTGTTCGGCCATGTGCCGATGCTGATGAACCCGGCGATCGCCGACTACATCCAGGCCTACGGCGTGGGCGGCCTGCGCGCGAAGCAGCTCGGCCGGCTCGCCAACCTGGCGCGGGTCTACTGGTACACGGTCGAGTTCGGTCTGGTGCAGCAGCACGACGGCGTGCGCATCTACGGTGCAGGCATCGCGTCTTCGTTCACCGAAAGTGTGTTCGCGCTCGACAGCCCGTCACCGAACCGCATTGGCTTCGACTTGCCACGCGTGATGCGCACGAGCTACCGCATCGACGACTTCCAGGAAAGTTACTTCGTGATCCGCAGCCTCGACGAACTGCTGGCGCTGGCACACGTCGACTTCGGGCCGCTGTATGACAGCCTGGCCGACGCCACCGAACACCAGCCCGGTGATGTGCTGCCGAGCGACCCGGTGATTGCGCGCGGCGACGGCAGCTACCACCGGGCGAAGCGCGCGTCTTTCAGTACGTGATGCCGTAACGGTAGCCCTTGTACTCGAGCACCGCCGACTTGAGCCTGATCTGCGCGAGCGACAGGTTCGGCGCGAGCTTGTCGCCTTCGTGGAAGGTCTGGCCGTTGACGATCAGCATGCGGTTGGCGGGGTTCTGTGAGTACATCGCACCACCCACGGCGAGCGTGGGCAGCTCGCGGCGGATCTCGTCTGGCAGTTCGCTCAGCGCGTAGACGCGCGGCTCGTTGGCGGCGGGCAGCGCTGGTTTCGATGCCGCGCCCGGGGTCGGTTTGTCGGGTTTGGCGACTTCCACTTTTGCCTTGGTCGGGCGCTCGCGTTCCGGGGCGCGCGGCGCTGGCGGCACGGGTGCTGGTGGCGCTGCAGCCACGAGAGGGGCCGCGGCCACCGGCGCCAGCGCCAGCGCCGGCGCGGGGCTCACCGGAGCGGGCTCGGCCAGCACCGGCGCAGGGGCCAGCACCTGCGCAGGGGCCGGCGGCGGCGCAGGGGTCGGCGGCGATGAGTCATGGCCCAGCAGCCACCAGCCCAGCACGGCCAGCAGCACCAGCACGAATGCCAGGCCGGCCCACAGGCCGGGCCGGCCCGAGCGCGGCGCTTCGATGTCGGCCTCGCCCAACATCGCCGGCCGAGCGTGAATGCCCGGCACCGAACCACGCTCGCGCTCGGCATCGGCCCGTCTCAGCGCGTCGAGGATGTAGGACATGTCAGTGCCGCACGGCCGCCCGAAGGTGCTGACGCACCCCCTCGGCAGGCAGTGAACGAAGTGAGCGTGGGGGTCGGTTCATCCTAGTTCGTGAGCAGCCGCGGCTCGTCCACGCCGGTGGCGCGATTGAGCTGCATGAAGGTCGTGGGGCCGGCAACGCCGTCGGGTCTGAGGCCTTGCGCGAGCTGGAAGGCAAACACCTTGCCACGCAGCGCAGTGTCGAAGCGCTGTGCGGTTGCGGGTGGCGCTTCGCCCCGCACGCGGGCGAGGTCGGCCGCGAGCCGGTCGACAACGGGGCCGGCACTGCCGTCGGTGAGTACGGTGCGGTAACCCTGAGGCGCGCGCCAGAAGGTGGCGAACTCGCCGCGCCACCACTGCGCCATCGCCACCAGCGGCACGCTGCGCGGCACGCCACCCATGCGCAACGTCGCCGCCTGTGTGGTCAGGCCGACAAGCACGGCGTAGACCGGCTTGTCGTCGCCGAACTGCAGCGTCAGGATGCCGGGCCGGCCGAGCTGCCGAATCTGAGCCAGCGTGCTGGAACTCTTGAAGCACGGCACCTGCTGGCGTTGTGCCGCCGTGCAGGGGTCGGTATCGGCGAGATCGAGCTTCCAGGCCGGGGCGAGTTCGCGCCAGGCCTCTCGTTCATCCTGTGTCAGGGCATTGAGGGCCGACTGCAGCTCGGCAGCCGACAGAACCGCGGCAGCGGATGCGGCGGCGGACGCCGTGGAAGCCGCCGACGCCACGGCCGACGCCGGGAGAGACGGCGCCGCTGCCGCGGGCCTCGCTGCGCTCGCCGCACTCGCCGCGCTGGCCGCGCTCGCCTCGCTCTTCGGGCCCACGCCGCCGCCGCCAAAATACCAACCCAGCCCGGCGAACAGCGCCGCACCCACGACCAGGCCACCCAGCCCGACGGCCGCCAGCCCGAGCCGGCCGTGGGGCACCAGCGCGAGCTTGGGCTTGCCGAACACCTCGGCGGCGGCCTTGTCGACGATCTCGGTGTCGACGCGCGCTTTGCCTCCGGCGTAGGCGCCGAGCAGCGCGCGGTCGCACAGCAGGTTGATGCGCCGCGGCACGCCGCGCGACAGCTCGTGCACGCGCTTGCGCGCCGGCCGGTCGAAGGGCAGCGGCCGGTTCAGCCCAGCCACGGTGAGGCGGTGCCGAATGTAGTGCGCCGTTTCCGATTCGGTCAGCGCCCCGAGGTGAAACCTTGCGATCACCCGCTGTGCCAATTGCTCCAACTCGGGCCGGGCCAGCATGTCGCGCAACTCGGGTTGACCGATCAACACGATCTGCAGCAGCTTGCGTTCGCTGGTTTCCAGGTTCGTCAGCAAGCGCAGTTGTTCGAGAACGTCGGCCGAGAGGTTCTGTGCCTCGTCGATGATGAGCACGTTGTTCTGGCCGACCGAATGGGTGCGCAACAGGAAGGCGTTGAGCGGGTCGATGTAGTCCTTGACGGTGGCGGTACCGGGCGCGTGCTCGGCCAACGGGATGTGGAACTCATCGCAGATCGACTTCAGCAGCTCCGGCACCGTGAGCTTGGGGTTGAAGATGTAGGCGACGTTGCAGCGCTTCGGAATCTGCTCGAGGAAGCAGCGGCAAACGGTCGTCTTGCCGGCGCCGATCTCGCCGGTCAACAGCACGAAGCCGCCGCCACCGCCCACGCCGTACAACAGGTGCGCCAACGCTTCGCGGTGGCGCTCGCTCATGAAGAGGTAGCGCGGGTCGGGAGCGATCGAAAACGGCTCCTGCTTCAGACCAAAGAATTGCGCGTACATGGGCAGAGGATAGCGGTGTGGCTTTCAGGCCCGCCGCGCAGGCATCAGGAAGACATCGCTTCGCCCAGGCGCACGGCGCGCTCCGGTGCCCATGCAGGGTTGAACCGGCACGCGCCTTTCGGGAACAGCAACACGACCGTCGAGCCGAGCAGGAAGCGGCCCATCTCTTCGCCCTTCTTCAAGCGCACCGGCGTGTCGGCGTAGCGCCATTCACGCACCTGCTTCACGCGCGGTGGGTTGACCACACCATGCCACACCGTGGCCATGCTGCCGACGATGGTGGCGCCGACCAGTGTGAGCACGAAAGGCCCTAGCGCTGACTCGAACAGGCACACGACGCGCTCGTTGCGGGCGAACAGGCCAGGCACACCACGCGCGGTGGTCGGGTTCACCGAGAACAGCTCGCCCGGCACGTGGATCATGCGCAGCAGGTGGCCATCGCAGGGCATGTGGATGCGGTGGTAGTCCTTCGGGCTGAGGTAGATCGTGGCGAAGCTGCCGTCGTTGAACGACGCGGCGAGTTCGGCATCGCCGCCGACCAGTGCGGTCGTCGAATAGTGGTGGCCCTTGGCCTGGAAGATCTGGTCATGTTCGATCGCGCCGAACTGGCTGATCGCACCGTCGACCGGGCAGACCCAATCGCTGTTCGCCAGCGGCCGCAATTCGGGCTTGAGCTCGCGTGTGAAGAACTCGTTGAAGCTGGCGTAGTGGCTGATGTCGCCATCGAGCGCTTCGTTCATGTCGACACCGTAACGGCCGACGAACCAGCGAATGATGCGCGTCGTCAACTCGCCACCGCGGTGGTTTGCCACCAGGCCGCCGAACGCTGTCATGGCCTGCTTCGGCATCAGGTATTGCGGCAGAACAGCGAGGCGGTCGGACACGGTGGCAGGGAGCGGCTGTGAGGGCAGCGGATTGTATCGGCGGGGCCGACCTCGATCAGGCCGGGAACCAGGGCCGCAATTCCTCGGGCCGCTGGCGCACGTAGGCCAGCACCTGGCGGCGCTTTTCGGGGCCGCGCTTGCCGTCTTCGTCGCTCACCGCCTCGCCAAAAAAAATTCAGGCTCGACATCGCCAATGCGCTCGTAGATGCCACGCCAGAGCTTCTTCAAACCGTGCGTGGAGACTTCGAGCACCGGCAGCAAGGCCTCGTCACTGTCGTCGAAGAGGGCGTGCCACAGCAGCTTGCGCTGCGTGGCGCTGAAGCGAAAGCGCGGCGGCTGGTGCTCGAAGCTGTTGCGGGCGGGCGGGCCAGGCAGGCGCTTGCGGGCGTCTTCGCGCGTCAGCGCGTAGAGCGCCGGCTGCAGCGCGGGGACGAGGCCGCGCAGTTGATCGGCGTCGGCCAGCGGCCGCAGGTCGAAGCCGCTGCTCAGCGCGATGGGCTCGGCGGCAACGCTGTTTTCGTAGTACAGGGCGCGCAACTGGTAGCCGTCGTGGAAAACACGGAAGGTGTCGTTTGCACTGGCCACCACTTTGTGCAGGTACGGGTCGTTCAAGTCGGTGTGGCGCATCGAGTAGTGCAGCACCATCAGCACCACTCCGCCGCGCGCGTTGTCCAGGCCGATCTCGCGGTCGGTCATCGGCACGAGCCGGCCACTGAGCAGTGCTTCGTAGACGCGGCGGCTGACATAGGCGCGCGGTGCCGTGTCGAGTGCCAGCTCGCGCACCATGGCCTGCGGCAGCACGATCGTCACGCCCCAGGCCTGGATGCGCTGGCCGAACGGCAAGGCGCTGTCTTCCATCACGCCGCTGATGACCGACGGTTCGTGGATCAGGCGACCCCACAGCGCTGGGAGCCCGGCCAGTTGCGCGGGCGCGAGGCCGAGGTGCGATGGCACCAGGGCAAGGCATTCGGACAGGTCGCGCGAATGCAGCGTGCGAAAGCGCAGGCGCGGCACGTGGTTCGCTGGCAGCCCGCTGCTCATGGCCCGGCAACGGCTGCCCAGGGCCGCAGTTCTTCGGGTCGCTGGCGCACGTAGGCCAGCACCTGGCGGCGCTTTTCGGGGCCTCGCTTGCCATCCTCGTCGCCCGCCGCGTCGCCGAAAAAGTCAGGCTGCTGGTCCTGAATGCGCTCGTAGATGCCGCGCCAGAGCTTCTTCAGGCCGTGCGTGGAGACGGTCAGGCGGCGCCGCAGCGTCTCGTCGTTGTCGTCGAACAGCGACAACCACAGCAAGCGGCGCTGCGAAGCCGACAGCCGAAACAGCGGCGGGTGGTGCTCGAAGATGTGGCGCACCGCGCTGCCCGGTGTTGTGGCCAGCGCCTCTTCGCGTGTGACCCGGTAGAACCGCAGTCGCTCGCCAAGCGGCACGTCCTGCCGCGGCGGGCTGGCGTGGGCGCGTCTCGTGAAGCCGTTGCTCAGCACCCAGGGTTCGTTGAACTCGGTGTTCTCGTAGTAGACCGCGCTGACGTTGTAGCCCGAATAGCCGACCCGGAAACTCTCGGCGCCCATGACCATCAGGCTTTGCATCAGCGGTTCGCTGAAGTCGCGCCCCTTCATGTCGTAGTGCATCGACATCAGGCGCAGATCGGCAGCCGCGTTGGCCTCGCCCATCTCGCGGTCCCTCATCGGCTCGTAAATGCCGTCGAGTAGTTCGCCATAGATGCGGCGCACGACACACGGCTCGGGCGTGGCATCGAGCCCCAATTGTTCGACCAACGCCGGGCGCAGGCTCATGCCGACAACCCAAGACAGAATGCGCGAGCCTGCAGGCATCGCCAGGTCTTCGGTCACGCTGGACATCACCGAGGGTTCGTCGGCAAGGCGCGCCCACAAGGCCGGCAGGCGCGAACGCATGTCGGCTCCGAGCCCGAGCCAGGCCGGCAGCAGCGCCATGCACTCGGCCACGTCGGCGGGCGTGCTCATGCGGTGTCGAAGCCGCGGGACGGGGCGGAGCGGTAAGGCGGCTGTGGGCATCTAGGCAGTGGCGCAGGGCCAGGGTTCGGCTTCGGTCGCGCGCCGCAGCGCGCCCCGTCGTCGGCCGCGAGGAACTGCGCCGCTGCAACGGGCTGCCGAAAATGTTACCCGAACGCCCGACTTGCAGCCACCGACCGCGGCGAATCAACGGTGGGCCACGGCGGCGCTGACGGACGCGCCCAGGTCGATCACTTCGGTGCGCGGGAAACCAGCACCTCGACACCAGCCGTCGAAGTCGGCTCCGCTGAATCGAAACGCGTCTGCGGTTTCGAGCCGCGCGTTGAGCGACGCCAGCAACGCGTGCAGGCCGTGGCGGCGCGCGTCGTCGATCAACGGGTCGATGGCGATCAGGAGGCCTCCGACAGGCAGCGCCGTGTGGGCGCTGCGGATCAGACCGAGCTTGCCTTCGAGGCTTGCCTCGCGCAGCGCGCCGGCGACCACGATCACGTCGGCCCGTGGCCATGGGCCGAACGCATCGGCAGACTTGCAGTCGAGCTGCGGATGGCGCAAAGCGAACACGCCGAACGGCGGCGCACCGCTGGTGTCGACGCCGATCAGGGTGCGCTGCGAAGCGAAGTCGAAGTGCTCGGCCAGCGCCTGCCACTCGGTCGAGAACGCGCTGCCGGTGGCCGAGCCCGCCGACCGCGCTGCTGCCGGCTCGTCGGGCGAGAGCGCCGGCGCGCCTTTCAGCGTGCGACCGAACTCACCCCACAAGCTGTACAGCCGAGCGTTCGCGTTCTCGAACACCACCCCGATGTAGGCCGGGCTGCGGCGGTCGAGAAAGTGGCCGGCTTCACGGGTGTTGAGGTAGACGGCCTGCGCGTCGTCGCCTTCGCGGTCGAGCACGCCCATCGCCACCAGCGCGTCGAGAAAATCGGGTGTGGCGCGCGCGTCCAGCGCCAGCGCGCGGCGCAGTTGCGGGGCTGTGCGCGGGCCGCGGCCGAGTTCTGTAAACACACCCAGTTCCACCGCGCACAGCAAGGTCTTGGCGGCTCGAAAGCCGAGACCGATCTGCAGCAAGCGGTCGGGCGAGAGCCGGCGCATGGTGATGTCAGGCCTGCGCGTTCCACCACGCCGCGGCCTGGCCGCGCGAGCTGGCACCGAGCTTGTCGAGGATGTTGGCGACGTGGCGCTTGACGGTGTGCAAGCTCAGATCGAAGGTCCGCGCGATCACCTTGTTGCTGTCGCCGGCGGCAATGCGCTGCAGCACTTCGCGCTCACGCTGGCTCAGGCGCACCGGCGGTCGCGCGGCCGACGTACGACCTTGCGGCACTGGCACCGAGTTCGTCCCCGAGTTCACCCGCAGACGCGCCAGCGTCTCGCTCAACACCTGCCGCAGCGTGGCCTCCAGGTCGGGCCCGAAATGCGGATGCACGCCGAGGTGGGGCGCGATTTCGATGAGCAGGTTGTTCACGACAGTTTCTCCTGAATGGGCGTTGTCTTTCGTCGCCCTCTTTTGACCATGGGCGGATCGTAGGGAGCCGCTCCGCTGCCGTCGATGCTCAAAAAGAGACTGCTCTAAAAGAGCCCCCTTCCGGGCGCCGGGAGAGCCATGGCTCCGCGAAGAACGGGCGCTGGCTCTTTTGACGGATGCGCCGCGAAGCCGCGATTTTCGGAATTCACCCCAGTCGTTTTTCAGGCCCAGTCAACGACGCTTTCCTTCACACGACACCGGGTTCGCACACCCAGAAAGAACACGAACCATGAAGCCACACAACCCCATTCGACGGTCGATGCTCGGCGCCACGTTGGCGCTGCTGACCCTGCTCGCCGCCTGTGGCAGCGGATCGAGCGACGACACGCCACAGACCCCACCGAGCACGACTCCCCCGCCCGCCACGGCAAACTTCACGCTCGCGCTGTCGGCAAACAAAGCGCTGATCTTGCAAGGCACGAGCGTCACGCTCGATGCGACCGTCACCCGCAGTGCCGGCTTCACCGGCGACGTGGCTTTGGCCGTGACCGGCCTGCCCGATGGCGTGAGCGTTAACGCGGTCACGATCGAGAGCGGCGTCACGACGAAGCAGATCACGCTGAGCGCCGCAGCCAGCGCAGCGCACTCGCTGCCGACCGAAGCGGCGGTGAAAGGCACGTCGGGCAACACGTCGGCACAACAGTCGATCACGGTCACTGTGCGCGGCGTGCCCGGCGCGCTCGACACCAGCTTCGCCGCCGGGGGCAAGCAGATCACGCCGGTCGGCATTTCCGACGAATACGCCCACGCGATGGCGATCCAGCCCGACGGCCGCATCGTCGTCGGCGGCTATGCGAACGGTGCCAGCACCGACTTCGCGCTGGTGCGCCACCTGCGCGACGGCGGGCTCGACCCGAGCTTCGGCAACGGCGGCAAGCTCACGACCGACATCGCCGGCGGAAGCGACGTGGCCAACGCGCTCGCGTTGCAGGCCGACGGCAAGATCCTGCTCGCCGGCTCGACCGAGGTGCCGGCCAAGGGCAAGAGCTTCGCCCTGGTGCGCTACAACGCCGACGGCAGCCTCGACGCCGGTTTCGGCAGCGGTGGCAAGGTGGTCACGTCGTTCGGCAGCCCGTCCGACGAAGCATTTGCCATGGTCGTGCAGCCCGACGGCAAGATCGTCGTCGGCGGCCACACCTCGGGCTTTGGTCGCGGTGTCGACTTCGCGCTCGCCCGCTACGACAGCGACGGCAACCTCGACGCCTCGTTCGGCAACGCCGGCAAGGTCGTGACCGCGATCGTCGGGCTCGACGGGCGCGACTCGGTCTACGCGCTGGCACTGCAGACGATCGCCGGCCAGACCCACATCGTGGCCGCAGGCGGCGAAGGCGACTTCATTGTCACGCGCTACAAGCCGAACGGCGAAGTCGACCCGGCCTTCGGCATCGGCGCGCGACTCGAAGGCGTGTTCGGCTCGATCATCGGCGCGGCCCGTGCCGTGATGGTCACACCCGACAACCGGATCGTGATCGCGGGCCACACGATGCACGACCACGCGGTGCTGCAGCTGACCGAATCGGGCCAGCGCGACCCGTCGTTCGGCGGCGGCACCGGCTTCGTGATCACCCGCGTCAGCACCATCAACTGGAACGAAGCGACCGCCGTCACGCGCCAGGCCGACGGCAAGCTCGTGGTCGGCGGCTGGGTCTACGCCAGCAATGGTTCGAGCGGCGACTTCGTGCTGATGCGCCTGGGCAGCGACGGCGTGCTCGATGCCGGCTTCGGCAGCGGCGGCATCGTCATCACCGCCGTGGCGCCGGGCCTGAAGGACGATGGCGCGCGAGCCGTCGCACTCCAGGCCGACGAGCGTTTGCCGGCCGTTCGCAGCATCCTGGCCGGCTCGGCCAACGACGCCAACTATGACTTCGCACTGACCCGTCATTGGCATTGAGCCGAAGCGATTTCCCCATCACGCATCTCATCCATTCACCCAATCAAGGAACACCATCATGCAAACCACCGTCACCGCACCGCAGGCCGCCAGCGCCACCATCACCCCGGAACGTTTCAGCCTCTACACCTCGATCCACAAGGCCTTGCGCAGCTGCATGTGCGACACGCTGTGCCGCGTCGGCCGGCTCGACACGAACGATGCCGACGAGATGAGCGCCACGCTCGGCCAGCTCGACACGCTGCTCTCGTCGTGTGCCGATCACATTGAGCACGAAAACCACTTCGTGCACGCCGCCATCGAAGCGCGCCTGCCGGCCGGCGCGGCGCGCACCGCGGCCGACCACGTCGAGCACGCCGACAGCATCGAGGCGCTGCGCTGCGAAGCGGCTGCCCTGGCCGCCGCCCCGGCCGAACAGCGCATGCCGCTGGCGCTGCGCCTGTACCGCCACCTGGCGCTGTTCGTGGCCGAAAACTTCCAGCACATGCACATCGAAGAAACGGCCAACGCCGCGGCGCTGTGGGCGCACTACAGCGACGCCGAGTTGCTGGGAATACATGACCGCCTGATGGCATCGATCCCGCCCCAGGGCCACCTGCTGGTGGCGCGCTGGATGGTGCCCGCGATTGGCCCGGCCGAACGCTCCGCCATGCTGAACGGCATGAAGCTGCAGACGCCGCCCGAGGCCTTTCTGGGCGTGCTGGAACACGTGCGCCCCCACCTCGACGCCACCGGCTGGGACAAGCTGGCCCGCGCCGTCGGCGTGCCCCAGGTGCGTGGGTTGGTGGACATGAGATGAACAACCAGAACGACCTGCCCGGCGCGGCCACCACGGCGGTGACGCTGCTGGCCGCTGCGGCTTTTCTCTGCATCGTCACCAGCGCAACGCCTCGCGCTGTCGATGCCACACCCACGGCACTCGCGCTCGCTGGCCAGGTCATCGACACGAACCACCCCACCGGAGGTCTGAAATGAACAAATGGCTCAAGCGCGCGGGCACCACCTTGCTGGCGATGGCCGGCCTCGGCGCCGCCGCACTGGTGATCGGCGCGCAACTCGGCGAGCGCAAGATGCAGCGCCGCATCGATGTCAAGGTCGCACCGGTCGCTCTGCGCACCGACACGGCAAGCGTCGAGCGCGGGCGCTACCTCTTCATGTCGCGCGGCTGCACCGAATGCCACGCCGTCGACGGCGCTGGCAAAGACGTGATCAACGACGGCAAGGGCTTCGTGGTCCACGCACCGAACATCACGCCGGCCGCCGGCAGCGTCGTCGTGGCCTATTCGGCCGGAGACTGGACCCGCACGATCCGCCACGGCGTCAAGCCCGACGGGCGCCCGGCGATCGTGATGCCGAGCGAAGACTACGCCCGCTTCACCGACGACGATCTCGCCGCGCTGGTGGCCTTTCTGCGCCAGATGCCGGCCGCTTACGGTGGTGGCGCAAGGATCGAATTCCCGCCGATGGTAAAGGCGTTCTACGCCGCCGGCCTGGTGCAGGACGCGGCCGAGAAGATCGACCACACCTTGCCCGTTTCAAACCCTGTTCCCGAAGCGGTGACGGCCGAACACGGCGCCTACGTGGCCAACAGTTGCATCGGCTGCCACGGCGCCGGCCTGTCGGGCGGCAAGGTTCCGGGCGGCCCACCCGAATGGCCGGCCGCGGCAAACCTCACCACCGGCGAAGGCTCGGCGATGCGACGCTACCCAACCGCCGAGAACTTCGTCTCGATGCTGCGCAGCGGCAAGCGGCCCGACGGCAGCGCCGTCAGTGCGGTCATGCCGTTTGCCACGCTGAAAGAAATCAACGACACCGATCTGCGGGCGCTCTATCTCTACCTGAAGGGTTTGCCGCCGCGCGCCGCTGGCAACCGCTGACGCGTCATTCGCTGCGCAGCGGATGGGCGGGAATTTCTGCGTCCGCCGCTGCGGCTGGCGCAGCCCGGGTATGCAGCACACGTTGCGGGAACGGGATCTCCACGCCCTCGGCGTTGATCAGGTCGAGCACCGCAAAGTTGACGTCGGAGCGAATGTTGCCCTGGCCGTTCTCGGGGTCACCGATCCAGAAGGCGATGTCGAGGTTGATGCCGTCGGCGCCGAACTCGGCGAGCTGGCAGTTCGGCCCCGGCTCGGCCAGCACACGCGGAACAGCGGCGACGGCCGCTTCGAGTTTGGATTTCAGCGCGTGCACGTCGGTGCCATAGGCGACCTGCACGCTGTTCTTGAGCCACACCTTCGGGTCGGCCAACGACAGGTTTTCGACCCGCTGGGTGATGAGAATCTCGTTCGGCACGATCGACTCGCGGCCGTTGAGCGCGCGGATCACGGTGTAGCGAGTGCGGATGTCGGTGATGCGGCCTTCGAAACCATCGACCTTGACCATGTCGCCAATGCGCAGCGAGCGCTCGGCCAGGATCACAAACCCGCTGATGTAGTTGGCCGCGATCTTCTGCAGCCCGAACCCCAGGCCCACGCCGATCGCACCGCCCAGCACCGAGAGCGCCGTCAGGTCGATGCCGACCGCCGAGAGCGCCAGCAGCAGGCCCACGAAGAGCAGCAGCGCACGCACGATGTTGGCCGCCATCTTGCGGATCGACAGCGTGTTGCCAGCGCCGCGCAGCAACTGCCTTTCGATCGCCGCCGAGAGCCACAGCGCCAGCATCATCACGAGCCCGGCGGTGAGCGTGCCCTCGACCACGTTGCGCAGCGAAATCTGAGTGCTGCCGAGCTTCCATTGCACTTCGCCCATCGCGTCGAGCAGCAGCGGCAGCAGGCCGGTGACCCACAGCACCACCGCGATCCACGCCAGCCACGAAATGCTGCGCTCGAGCACCCGCACCCAGCGCAGGCCGGGGAAGGTGACGCCGAGCACGCGCACGCTGAGGCGAATGACGACCAGCGACAGCAGGATCGGCACCGCCAGCTTGAACACCGCCGCGCGCACCGTGCCGGCCAGCGCGAGCTTGGCGGCGAAGGCCAGCGCCAGCGCGAGCACCGGGAACAGCACGCCGTCGAAGATGCGGCGGCCGAAAATGACCGAGGCTTCGGGAACGGTCGGCCCGCGGATCAGCCGCACGGCGCACCAGGCGAGCGTGAGGCAGCCCGCCAGCACCGTCAGTTCGGTCAATGCACCGGGCTGCGTGAGCGAGCCCAGCAGTTCGTTGAGTTCGTCGGCGTTCAGGGTGCGCATCGTCGCAAGTCTCGGTTTGTCATTGGCGTTATTCGCGGGGCGGGACTAAAGTCTAACGACGCACTCCAAGGCATCGAAGAAGGGATTCATCATGCTTGCCAACGCCGCCGTCACGACCATGCTGCCGGTCATCGACATGACACGGGCCCGCGAGTTCTACGAACGCAAGCTGGGCTTCAAACCCGGCGGCCTCAAGCCCGACGGCAAGTTCGTGTATTCGGTCGGCGGCACCACGCTGGCGCTGTTTCCCAAACCCGAAGGCACGAAGGCCGACCACACTGCCGTGAGTTTCCAGGTGCCCGACATTGCGCAGAGCATCACCGAGCTCAAGCGCAGCGGCGTGGTCTTCGAGAACTACGACTTTCCTGGCCTGAAGACCGTCGAGCATGTCTGCGTGCTGGGCGCCGAGAAGGCCGCCTGGTTCAAGGACACCGAGGGCAACTACCTCTTCCTGCACGAAGACCTCGCGGCTGGCTGAAACGGCCTTCGCGCCGCCTGCGGGCACTCGCCCACGGCCGCCGCTCAGACGCCGGCCAACACGCGCAAGTGCGCTGCCACGCTGCGCGCCAGTGCGCCGAGGTTGTAGCCGCCTTCCAGGCACGAGACGATGCGGCCTTGGGCATGGCGGTCGGCCACGCCCTTGATGCGCCGCGTCATCCATTCGTAGTCGGCTTCGACCAGGCCGAGCTGGCCGAGGTCGTCTTCGCGGTGCGCGTCGAAGCCGGCCGAGATGAAGATCATCTGCGGGCGAAAGGCTTCGAGGCGCGGCATCCAGTTGGCTTCGATCATTTCGCGCACTTCGGGCCCGCGCGTGTAGGCCGGCACCGGCACATTGACCATGTTCGTTCCCTTGGGCACGCCACCGCTGAAGGGGTAGAGCCGGTCCTGGAAGATGCTGACCATCAATACCCGTTCGTCACCGGCGATGATGTCTTCGGTGCCGTTGCCATGGTGCACGTCGAAGTCGACGATCGCCACGCGTTCCAGGCCGCGCACGTCGAGCGCATGGCGCGCCGCGATCGCCACGTTGTTGAAGAAGCAGAAGCCCATGGTCTCGTCGCGGGTGGCGTGGTGGCCGGGCGGGCGCACCGAGCAGAAGGCGTTTTCGACATCACCATCGAGCACCGCGTCGGTGGCGGCCACGGCCGCTCCGGCGGCACGCTGCACGGCGCGCCAGGTGCCGGCGCTGGCGGCGGTGTCGGGGTCGAGCGAGCGCAGCCGGCCGACGGTCTCAACGTCCAGCAGCACCTCGCGCAATTCGGCGACGTAGCCGCTGCTGTGGGCGTGCGCCAGGTCGGCAGCGGCCACCAGCGGCGCTTCGCGGCGTTCGAGCGCCACGTCGAGCCCGCTGGCGAGCAGGTAGTCGTTGATCGCGTCGAGCCGCTGCGGGCATTCGGGGTGACCCTGGCCCATGTCGTGGCCATGGCAATCGGGGTGGCTGTAGAAAGCTGTGGTCATGTGCCTGATTCGACGTTCTGAAAATGGCTTTTCGGGTAAGGTGCCGCATGGACAAACGTGTGGACAAGCCCCTCGCAGAACAACTCACCGAACTGATCGACCAGATTAGCACGATCATCGTGGGCAAGAAGACGCAGATCGAGGACTGCGTCGCCTGCGTGCTGGCCGGTGGCCACCTGCTGATAGAAGACGTGCCGGGCGTCGGCAAGACCACGCTGGCGCAGACGCTGGCGGTATCGCTCGGCCTGCGCTTCTCGCGCACCCAGTTCACCGCCGACCTGATGCCTTCCGACCTGATCGGCGTGAGTGTGTACGAGCGCAGCAAGGAAGCCTTTGTGTTCCATCAAGGTCCGGTGTTTGCGCAGGTGCTGCTGGCCGACGAGATCAACCGCGCCGGGCCCAAGACCCAGAGTGCGCTGCTCGAGGCAATGGAAGAGCACCAGGTCACGATCGACGGCGAAACCCGCGCCCTGCCCGAGCCGTTCTTCGTGATCGCCACGCAGAACCCGAGCGACCAGCTCGGCACCTACCCGCTGCCCGAATCGCAACTCGACCGCTTTCTGATGTGCATCACGCTCGGCTACCCCGACCAGGCGAGCGAACGTGCGCTGCTGGCCGGGCACGATCGGCGCGAAGCGATCCATGGCCTGCGCGCGGTGATGTCGCCCGAGCAGTTGCTGGCGGCACAGAAAGCGGTGCACGCGGTGCACGCGTCTGACGCCTTGCTCGACTACCTGCAGGCGCTGATCGCGGCCACGCGCTCGGGCCGCTGGTTCGTCGAGGGCCTGAGCCCGCGCGCCGGCATCGCGGTGCTGCGCGCAGCGCGTGCCCGCGCGCTGTTGGGCCAGCGTGACTACGTCGCCCCCGACGACCTGCAGTACGTGCTGCCGCAGACCGTGGCGCACCGCCTGGTGCCGGTGGCCGGCGCGGGCCGCGGCCGGGTCGAGCAGGTGCGGGCGATGGTCGAGGCGGTGCCGCTGCCTTGAGCCCCACCGGCCACCCGGCGCTCGCCGGCCTTCAGGTTTTCGAGCGCGGCTGGCTGTCGTCGAACAACCTGCTGGTGCACGACGAAGCGGGCGCTACGCTCATCGACACGGGCCACCTGAACCATGCGGCGCAGACTCTGGCGCTGGTTCAGCGCGCGCTTGCCGGCCGACCGCTGGCGCGCATCGTCAACACCCACCTGCACTCCGACCACTGCGGTGGCAACGCCACCTTGCAGCGTGCCTTCGGCGCCGCGGTGTTCGTGCCGGAAGCATCGGCCGCGGCGGTGCGCGAATGGAGCGCCGGCGGTCTCACCTTCGAGCCGTCGGGCCAGCGTTGCGAACGATTCACGCTGCAAGGCACGACCCGCGCCGGTGACATGATCGAAGCCGGTGGCCGGCGCTTCGAGGTGATCGAAGCGCCCGGGCACGACCCGCAGTCGACGATCCTGTTCGATGCCGACCATGGCCTGCTGATCTCGGCCGACGCCCTCTGGGAAAACGGCTTCGGCGTCGTCTTCCCCGAACTGGAAGGCGAGCCCGGCTTCGCCGACGTGGGCGCGGTGCTCGACCACATCGAGCGCCTGCCGGTGCAACTGGTCGTGCCCGGCCACGGCGCGCCGTTCACCGACGTGGCTGCGGCGCTGGCCCGCGCACGCGCGCGGCTGGCCGCCTTCATCGCCGAACCGCGCCGACACGCGCGCCACGGTGCCAAGGTGCTGATGAAATACCACCTGATGGAAGTGCGCGATCAGCCCTTCGATGCGCTGCTGCAATGGGCCGAGGGCACACCGCTGTTCGCGTCGGTGTGGCGGGAACACGGGCGCGGCGAAGCGGCTTCCGCGCGCGACTGGGCCGAGCTGCTGACGAACGAGCTGGTGGGCAGCGGCGCGCTGGGCCGCAAGGGCACGCAGGTGCTCGATGTCTGAAGTGCGGCACGCGGCCTCGGGCGCTGCCAATCGTCCGGCCGCGGCGGCCACAAGCGCCGGGCCGCGCTGGGCCGCGCTGTTGCACCCGGCCGTCGCGGCGCGCGCGCGCTTTCGGCGCTGGCTCGAAGGCCGCATCGCACGCACCGACACCTTGCTGCTGACGCAGCGCAATGTCTACATCCTGCCGACCCGCGCCGGGCTGATGTTCTGCATCACCCTGCTCGTGCTGCTGCTGGCGTCGATCAACTACCAGCTCAACCTCGGCTACGTATTGACCTTCCTGCTGGCCGGCAGCGGCGTGGTCTCGATGCACCTGACGCATGCCACGCTGCGCGGCCTCACGCTGCACCTCAAGCCCGTGACACCGGGCTTTGCCGGCGACCCGGCCGGGCTCGACATCGTGCTCACCAGCCCCGACAACGCGCGCTTCGGCATCGGCCTGAAGGTCTCGGGTGCGGCCGACTCCACGCTGGTGTGGATCGACGTGCCCGCCGGCGGCCAGGCCACAGCGCAGGTGAGCTTCGTACCGGCCACGCGCGGGCTGCACGCCGCACCCGCGCTGAGCGCCGAAACACGCTTTCCGCTCGGCCTGTTCCGCACCTGGGCGGTATGGCGGCCGGCCGCACAGTTGCTGGCCTACCCGATGCCGGAGCGCCCGCCTGCGCCTTTGCCGGCCGCGCGTGCCGTGCCCGGCGGCAGCGGCCAGTCGCGCAGCGCCGACGGCGGCGAAGTGGAAGGCGTGCGCGCCTACCGGCGTGGCGACCCGCTCAAGCTCGTGGCGTGGAAGAAGGCTGCACGCACGCTGGAAAGCGGTGGCGAACTCGTGAGCCGTGACACCAGCGCTTCCACCCACCAGGAACTCTGGCTCGACTGGCAGGCCTGCGCTTCGTTGCCGCCCGAAGCGCGCTTGTCGCGCCTGGCGGCGTGGTCGCTGCTCGCGCACCGTGCCGGCGCCGAATTCGGCCTGCTCCTGCCAGGGCTGGAAATCACCCCCGACCACGGTGACGCGCAGAAACGGCGCTGCCTGGAGGCGCTGGCGCTGTGGCAATGAACGGCACCGGCCTCGTCAAGCTGGCGCTGCCGCAATGGCCGGGCTGGAGCCACCTGCCGCGCGAAGCACGCGACACGCTGTTCCTGCTCTTTGTCATCGCCTGGACGGTGCTGCCGCACGCTTCGCACCTGCCGCTGTGGTGCACGCTGCTCACGCTGGTGGTGCTGCTGTGGCGGGTGCGGCTCGCGCTCAACAACGCGGCGCTGCCGGGCCGCTGGGTGCTGGTGGCGGTGCTGCTGCTCGCGGCGGCGCTCACCTTCTGGTCTTACCGAACGCTGCTCGGCAAGGAACCCGGCGTCACGCTCGCGGTGGTGCTGATGGCGCTGAAGACGCTGGAACTGCGGGCGCGCCGCGACGCATTCGTGGTGTTCTTCCTCGGCTTCTTTCTGATCCTCACGCACTTCCTCTATTCGCAGTCGCTGCTGGTTGCGGCGGCGATGCTGGTCTCGGTGTGGGGCTTGCTCACGGCGCTGGTGCTGGCGCACATGCCGGTCGGCCAGCCCAGCCTGCGCCAGGCCGGGCGGCTTGCAGGGCGCACCGCGTTGCTGGGCGCGCCGATCATGGCGCTGATGTTCGTGCTGTTCCCGCGCGTCGGGCCGCTGTGGGGCGTGCCGCAAGACGGCCTGTCGAGCACCGGCCTGTCGAACAGCATGCGCATGGGCTCGCTGAGCAAGGTCGCGCTCGACGACAGCATCGCGCTGCGCCTGCGCTTCGAAGGCGCCTTCCCGGCGCCAGAAACGCTGTACTTCCGCGGCCCGGTGCTCTCAAGCTTCGACGGCACCGAATGGCGCCCCGCGCCGCCGGTGCTGATGCTGCCGCC
Organism: Burkholderiales bacterium; assembly: GCA_039930465.1. Taxonomy (GTDB): domain Bacteria; phylum Pseudomonadota; class Gammaproteobacteria; order Burkholderiales; family Burkholderiaceae_C; genus LMDS01. The sequence goes on along the minus strand of JBDTTU010000027.1, from coordinate 15,783 downwards.
GCAACGCCGCCGCAACCTGCGCGTGGAAGGCGCGCCGGTGCGCTACGAGATGACGCTGGAGCCCACGCGCCTGACCACGCTTCCGCTGCTCGAAGCCACCGCCACCGCGCCGCAGATCGACGGCTTCGCCAGCTTCGGCATGAGCGACCTGCAGTGGCTGGCCGAACGGCCGCTGGCCGAGCGTGTGCGTTTCAACGCCGAGGCCTACACCGAGTTCCAGCACGGACCGGTCACGGCCAACCTGTCGCTGCAGGAGTTTGTGCAACTGCCGCCGGGTTTCAACCCGCGCACGCTGGCCTGGGCGGCCGCCATGCGGCGCGATCCGCGTTATGCGCAGGCCGACGCGCGTGTGCTGGCCCAGGCGCTGCTGCAGCACATCCGCAGCGCCGGCTTCAGCTACACGCTGGCCGCCGACCCCTATGGCCGCAACGCGATCGACGAGTTCTGGCTCGACCGCCGCGAAGGTTTCTGCGAGCACTTCGCGGCCTCGTTCGTGGTGTTGATGCGAGCATTCGACGTGCCGGCGCGGGTGGTCACGGGTTACCAGGGCACCGACCCGCTGCCGGTCGACGGTTACTACCTGGTGCGCCAGAGTTCCGCGCACGCCTGGGCCGAGTACTGGCAAGCCGGCGTCGGCTGGGTGCGGGCCGACCCCACGGCCGCGGTGGCGCCCGACCGGATCAACCGCAGCGCCAGGCTCGTGGCTTCGCCTGGCTTCGTGGCCGGCGCGCTGGGCAACGTCAACCCGGCTCTGCTGGCGCAGTTGCAGAAGGGCTGGGAGCTGGTCAACAACCGCTGGAACCAGTGGGTGATGAACTACTCGCGCGGCCAGCAGCTCGACGTGTTGAAGAACCTGGGCTTCAGCTCGCCAAGCTGGGAAGACCTGGCCATTCTGCTGGCCGGTGCGCTCAGCTCGCTGGCCCTGGTGGGCGCCGTGTGGGCGTGGTGGGACCAGCACCGTGTCGACCCCTGGGTGCGCCAGATGCAGCGCCTGCGCAAGGCGCTGAACACGGTCGGTGTGGAAACATCGAACCACGAGGCGCCCCGAGCGCTGGCCGCCCGCCTGCGCGAGCGTTTCGGTGCCAACGGCGAAGCCCTCGCCGTGCTGCTCGATGCGCTCGACCGGCAACGTTACAGCCGCGACAACGCGCCCCGCCCCGATGCGAAGCTGACGCGCCGCTTCGTTGCCCAGGCGCGCCAGATGCGCCTGCACCCGCGCGGATAATCGGGCGTTTCAGCGCCGCACCGATGTTCCTTCTTTCACTTCACCGCGCACTCGCGCTGAGCTTGCTGGCTTGCACCGTGTGCGCCGCGCTGGCCGCGCCGCCGAAGGCCCAAACCCGTGCCGCCGAAGTGCAGGCCGATGGTGTCCCCGATGACTTGACCTATGGCCGGCGCGAAGACGTGATGCAGTTCGGTGCCGAGCTGGCCGAGCGCCGCGGCCTCGGCGTGGAATGGGTGCAGGCCGCGTTGCAGCGCGCACGCTTCGTGCCGAACGTGGTGAAGTTCATCATGCCGTCAGCGGCCGGCACCGCAAAGAACTGGGCCGCCTACCGTGCCCGTTTCGTCGAACCGGTTCGGGTGCGCGCGGGGCTTGCGTTCTGGCGCGCCAACCAGAAATGGCTGACCCTGGCCGAAGAACGCTACGGCGTGCCACCCGAGATCGTGGTCGGCATCATTGGCGTGGAAACGATCTACGGCCGCAACATGGGCAACTTCCGCGTGATCGACGCGCTGGCCACGCTGGCCTTCGACTTCCCCGCCGGCCGCAAAGACCGCAGCCCGTTCTTCCGCGACGAGCTGGAAAACTTCTTCGTGCTGTGCAACAGCGAAGGCGCCGAGCCGCTGGAGCTCAAGGGCAGTTATGCCGGCGCCATCGGCATGCCGCAGTTCATGCCCTCGAGCTTCAACAAGTACGCCGTTGACCTCGACGGCGACGGCCATGTCGACCTGCACAACAACCCCGCCGACGTGATCGGCAGCGTGGCGCACTACCTGGCCGAGTTCGGCTGGCAGCGTGGCCAGCCGACCCGCTTCGACGTGGCGCCGCCGGTGGATGCGAGCGAGCGTGCGCTGCTGCTCGGCCCCGACATCTTGCCGAGCTTCAGCGCACAGGAATTCGCGGAACACGGCGCGCGGCTTGGCGAGGCGGCGCGGGCGCACGAAGGCAAGCTCGCACTCGTGGAACTGCAGAATGGCGACGCGGCACCGAGCTACGTGGCGGGCACGGCGAACTTCTACGCCGTAACGCGCTACAACTGGTCGAGCTACTACGCACTGGCCGTGATCGAACTCGGCGAAACGGTGGCGCGCGAATTTGCGAAAGAAGCAACGAACGAGCCGGCGAAGGAAGAGGCGCCCGCCAGTCGCTGAGCCCGCGGTGTGCACACCGCGTTCGACGTGGTCAGCGCGGGCAACGACATTACTGCCGGGCGGCCAGCACCACACGCGCCCAGCGCGCGATCTGGCGCGGCATGGCAGAGAAGTGCGTGCCGTACAGCGGCGCGCCGTAGCGCAGCATCAGCAACACGAGCTTGGCGGCGAGCGCGTCGCCAGCGTCGGCGAGCCGCTGCAGCATCTCGAACGCAGGCGCCCATTCGCCGCGCTCATAGAGTGCGATCGCCGCATCGAAACTGGCGCTCGGCACCAGGCGCCCTGCGGCGTGGCGCGAAGCATGCGACGACACCCCGCCGAGGAGCGCGGCGCTGAGCACCATCGACGCACCCTGCCACGGGTTGGTGCCATGCACCCAGCGGTGCTCGGCAGCTTCTGAGTTGCTGGCGTGGTTCGCGGGCATGTTCATGTGGTGGCTCCGCGGTTCGTGGCGGCGCTGATCACGCGGGCCGAAACGGCCTTGGCAGTGTTGCTCGGCTCAGGCCACGCGCCGCCGGCATCGGGTGCGAACAGCCAGGGCAGCATGGTGAGCACGGCAGCGAACAGCAGGCAAAGATGGGTCGCGCCAAGCCCACGCGTGCGACGCGGATCGTTGTGCGGTGGAAGACGGGGTTCGAACATGGGCACCTCCGGTTGCTACAAGAGCCGCCGAGGGTTTCGGCGCTCTCATGAGTCAATACGGGGTGAGCCCGTCAAACCGGACGGAGAAGAATGAACTTCTCACCAAACTGCGATGGCGAGCGGCAGCAGTGGCGCGATCAGCATCGCCGACAGGGCGAGCACGACGCCGCCGATGATCCACATCAGCGGCGCCCAGGCGCGTTCGGGCGAGTGCCAGGCGGCACTCGGGTCGATGTCTTGTGATTCGTTCATGTCCGCACTCCTGAAAGCCGATCGACCCGACGGCCGCGAAGTGCTCGCGGCCGACGAATCGAACAGGGCTTACGAGGAATACGGAAGGGCGGGCGCAGACCGGACATTCGGCCAACGTGACCTGGCCAGCCCAAACAGTCAGGCCAGCCGAGGCCCTGGGCGATAGGAACGCCAGGGCACTCGTAACGAACATCGCTCGCCGGTTGCACTGCAACACCGCCAACGACTTGCTGCAGCTACGGCGCGCCACCGGTGGTCGATCCAGCGAGTGTTGGACGAACTCTGACCGCTAACACCACCGCCATCTACATGCGCTGACCCTTGCTCTTGTTCGCCAAATTGCGGACCTGCAGCGCTGTGAAGATCGTCACTGCGGCGAGCAGGGCAAGCACGACACCACCAGCGACGAGCCAGGTCGGATCAACGATGATCACGTACGGTCCTTCGATAGGAACGCACTTCCTGACGCCGTCTACTATTTTCCACGCGCAGATCGCTCCTGACTCGGAAAGCGCAGGAACGCTATACGCCAAAGCCAGCGAGCCAGCAACATATTTGATTTTCGTTTTCATGGTTGTCCTTCCAGTCGATCAGCTAAAAAAGTCGAACGTCAGAGGTTGATCTGGTCTCTGCTTCGCGGGGAGATTGGACGACTGCGCTTCTTCCGTCTTCAACAGCGTAGTCAAGCGAGTACGCAGGCGCAAAACTCTTGCGTAAACGGGTGCATCGGCACCGAAGGCTTCGCGCAACACCGGGTCGGCTCGCGACACCAATGCCAAGGCCTCGTCTGCGCGCCCGAGTTGCACCAGCGCAATTGCGTTGTTCAGTAGATAGAGCTGGGTCATAGGATGCTCGGGGCCGAGTATCTGGCCAAAGGTGGTTTGCGCTCGTTGCAGTGATTCAAGCCCCCGTTCAGCATTGCCTTGCTCAATGAGTGCAATACCCAACAGCGCCTGTGCCACCGCATCGAACATGCCCTTCTTTTGCGGTTGGCCAGGCGGCGCGAGCCGCTCGGTGGCCGCTTCGATCCAGTGCCGTGCTTGCTCTGGATCATGGGCACGCAGCCGAGCCTCAGCCAGTGTCAGCAATGCCGCAGCCTTGAAAGTCGGGCGGAATGCAACATCGGCGCCAGATTCCCCAAACGAGCGAACCCGCTCGAACAACGGTTTCAGATCGGATGCGCTTGACTTGGCCGCTTGAAGGCGGAACTGCAGCAACAAGGCATCAATCTGAAGTACCGGTGAAGTTGGGTCGTTAGCCAGTGCGGCGATGTGAGACACCTCTGCCAACGCTCGGTCTACGAACCCCAGCCGCTGCAGCATTTGCCACCTTTTGAGACGCAGCATCCGACAGTACTGCTCATCTGCACCATGGGCGTCAATACATCGTGGCACTGCCGCCTCGGTTGCACTCAGGGCTTGGGCAAAGCGCCCAGCGCCATAAAACAATTGAACCAAACTAACGTCGAGCGCGGCGATCTCCTTTGGGTCGAGGCCAGGCACCCGGTCGGCGACCTGTCGCAGTGCCTCGTGAAGGATGAGCGCACCTTCGAAGTCTCGAAGGTCGCAATTCGCCTTGAAGAGTGCTTGCCCTAGCTTGAAGGTTTTCAGATTGGTCTCGCCGAGCAGCGCCATTGCGCGCTGGCGGCCGGCGACGAGCACACTGTGGGCGCCCTTCGCGTCGCTCTGGCTAATAGCGACCCACCCTTCGACCTCGGCGATACGAGCATTCAGCTCTGCATCTTCTGGTGGCCTGCCCGGCACGCCCTTGGCCTGCGCCAAGAGTCGCGCGGCCAGCGCAGCATTGCTCATCCGCACCGCGTTGTCGGCATGATCTGCCAACGCCATCGCAGCTTCGCGCGCTTGACCCAGGCTCAGGTAGAGCCGCGCGAGTTCCGAGTAAGTGCTGTCAGCCGGCACGAACTCCCCCATGTCGGTCTGAATCTTCGCAATCCCGCGCAGCAACTCCGCCTGCAGCCGCGGCTGCCCGGCCAGCCGCGTGATTACATCCTTGCGCCCGGTCTCCAGCAAATCACGCGCGGTGATGTCGGCGCCACGTGACTTCTCCTGATCGGCGCGCTGAAAGATGTTCAACATGAAGTCGCGCGCCGCCACGGCCCGCGCCGATTCTTCCCTCGCCTGCAAGCCCAACACCACCGCCACCGCCGCCACGCCGATCAGCGACAGCACGGCGCCTGCGCCCAGCCCCACGCCCCAACGGTGCCGCAGAGCGAACTTGCCGAGCCGGTACGCCGTGCTCGGCGGCGTGGCCTGCACCGGCTCGCCGGCCAGCCAGCGGTCGAGGTCGGCGCGCAGTGCTTCGACCGACCCGTAGCGCCGCTCGGGTTGTTTGGCCAGTGCCCGCAAGGTGATCGCGTCGAGGTCACCGGCGAGCCGCTTGTTCAATGCATTGGGGGTGGTGCCACGCGCTGCAGCCACGTCGTCTGACAACGAACGCCGGCTGGGCGCCCGCGGGTCGAGGTCGACGATGGCCTGCTCAAGCTGCGCCGCCGACTCCATCTTCAGCTCGTACGGCCGCTGGCCACACAACAACTCGTAGAGCACCACGCCGAGCGAGTAGACGTCGCTGGCGGTCGTGAGCGCTTCGCCCAGCAGCTGTTCTGGGCTGGCGTATTGCACCGTGAGCGGCCGGCCGGCCACGCGTGTGAGTTCGGTCTCGTCGCGTGCCTCGCCTTCGGCTTCCATCAGCTTGGCGATGCCGAAGTCGAGCAAGCGAACTTCACCTTGCGCGGTGACGAGGATGTTGCCGGGCTTCAGATCGCGGTGAATCACCAGGTTGGCGTGCGCGTGCTGCACCGCGAGCAGCACCTGCCGGAACAGGCGCACGCGCCCTTCGATGCCGAGCCCGGTCTTGTCGCACCAGACCGTGAGTGCTTCGCCTTCCACGAATTCGAGCGCCAGCCAGGGCTGGCCCGAAGGCGTGACACCGGCGTCGTGCAGCCCGGCGATGTGCGGGTGATTGAGCGAAGCCAGGATGTCGCGCTCACGCGCGAAGCGCTGCGCGAAGCTGTCGCGCTGGGTGCTCGAAGCGGTGCGGAACAGCAGCTTGATCGCCACCTGGCGGCGAAACGCGCCGTCGTCGCGCTGCGCCAGCCAGACTTCGGCCATGCCGCCCTGCCCGACGTGGCGGATCAGCCGGTACGGCCCCACTCGGCTACCCGGCGCCCACTCGTGCACCAGCGGCTCGGGCTCGACCGGCAGCGCCGGCAGCGTGGCCAGAAAGCCGTTGCCACGCACCTTGGAGCAGGCCGCGAGCATCTGCTGCAATTGCCCGAGCAAGGGGTGCGACTTGGCCTGCAGCCCGGCGAGCCAGCCGTCGAGCGCGGCGCCATCGAGCGCGTCGGCCGTTTCGTACAGCGCCGAGAGTTCCTGCCAGTCCGCTACCGGGTGCCGTTGCATGGGTCCGATCTCAATTCAATCACCTTGTTTGAAGGCGAGCATAGGGGCCGCACCGGCCGGCCGCAATCAGGCAAGTTTGGGGCTCGATGCACAACGCTCATACGGATTCAGACCGCCAAACCGGACACCTCGTGTGGACGCCGCCGCAATCAGGCTGCTACGCTCGCTGCATGAGCCCCGAAGAGCCACAGACAACGCCCCCCGAACCCGCCCTGGCCGACCCGCCGATCACCCAGTTGCTGCACCTGGCCGCGAGTGGCGACCGGGCCGCGCTCGACCAGGTCTACGAATCGCTCTACCCCGACCTCAAACGCGTGGCCCGCGCCCGCCTGCGCGGGCAGGGCCGGGCCGACAGCATGGACACGACGGTGCTGGTGCACGAGAGCTTCTTGCGGCTCGTGAACGCGCGCGGGCTGCGGCTCGAAGACCGGCGCCACTTCTTCGGCTACGCCGCCAAGACGATGCGCAACATCATCATCGACAGCGCGCGCGAGCGCGTCGCCGAGCGGCGCGGCGGCGGTGCCGAGCACGTGACGCTGGGTGCCGATGACGCCATGGCCGTGGCGGAAACGCAGGCGAGCGAAGAGCTGATCGAGGTGGGCGACGCGCTGGCGGAGCTGGCCGTGGTCGACCCTGAACTCGCCGAGCTGGTCGAGATGCGCTACTTCGGCGGCTACAGCGAGGCCGAGATCGCCGAGCTGCAAGGTGTCACCGAGCGCACGGTGCGGCGGCGCTGGGACAAGGCCCGCGCCTGGTTGTACCTGGCGCTGGGCAAGACCTGAAGCGCGGCGTGCGCAGAGCGTTCAGCGCGCAAGGCACAGGCGAATCCATTCGTTCAGCGCCGAGTCGCCCGGCGCGCTCTCGGTCACTTCGAGGCCACGCACCAGTTCGCGGCTCGAATCGAACCAGCCGGGGCCGCTGGCCGATGTTTCTGCGCCGTTCGTGTCTTCACGCTCCAGCGCGGCGAGCGCCGCGGCCGCGACCTGGGCGGTTTCGCGGGCCGCCAGCGCCGGCAGGTTGCAGTTGAATCGGGCCATGGTTTGCTCTCCTGTTCACCGTGTCGATGAACGAGAGTCTCGGGCGCCTGCAGCGCTGCGAACATCCCCGCGAAGGCGGAAACGCCGCCCCCTGGACGGGCTTCCCCACGACGGGGGCACCCGCGCCGGCACACGTTGGCGTCAGTCGGGAATGACGCTCACTTCCACATCCATGCGCTGCTCACCACCACCGAAGATCACACCGCGCAGCGGCACCACGTCGGCAAAGTCGGCACCCCAGGTGAGCGTGATGTAACGCTGATCGGCGAGCTGGTTGTTGGTGGGGTCGAACTCGACCCAGCCGTGCAGCGGCGAATACGCCGCCACCCAGGCGTGCGTGGCGTCCACGCCCATCAGCCGTTCTTCGCCGGGCGGCGGGTCGGTGAGCAGGTAACCCGACACATAGCGCGCCGGCAGGCCCACGCCGCGCAGGCAGGCGAGCATCAGGTGTGCGAAGTCCTGGCACACACCGCTGCGCTGGTACAACACCTCGTCGACCGAGGTGCTGACGGTGGTGGCGCCGGGTTCGAATTCGAAGTCGACGTGAATGCGCTGCATCAGGTCGAAGACCGCGTCGTACCAGTTGCGCCCACGCGCGAACGACGCGGCAGCGTAGGCGCAGGCCGCGTCCGACAAGGGCACCAGCGGCGTCGGCTCGCTCATGCTCGCGGGTTCCAGATCGCCGAGCTGCGGCGCGCGGCGGATTGTGTCGCGCACTGCTTCCCAGGTGATTTCTGCATCCACCGGCAGCTCCGGGCGCGGCGAGATCTCGACGCGGCAATTCATGCGCACGCTCAGCACACGGTGCGCGCCATGCAGGCCGAAGTGCGTGACCATGTTGCCGAAGCTGTCGCGCTCGTCGCGGCGCTCGTCGGCCTTGGGTTCGATCTGCAGTTCGTGCGAGATCAGGGTCTGCCAGGGCAGCGCACGCGGCGTCAGGCGCGCGAGCTGCCACGACTGCGACACCGGCGCCGTGTAGGCATACCGGGTTTCGTGTTCGACGCGGTAGCGTTTCACTGCCACATCAGGCCACCAGCGAGAGCACGCTGCGCGAGGCCGCGTGCGAGAAGAACTTCAGAGCCAGCTCGTCAGACACCGAACCCGCGGTCTTGCGCAACAGGTCGAGCAGGTTCGCCACGGCTTCGCTTTCGGGGTGCAGGTCTTGCGGTGTGAGGTTGGCCAGTGCCGTTTGCGCCGGCAGCAGCACATCGCTCGCGAAGCGGCCGTGGCTGAGTTCGAGCTTGTTGACATATTCACTGATGCCCTTGAGCTGGAACGCCACGCTGCGCGGGTTGCTGTCGTCGCGAAGCAGCAGGTCGAGCACCGGCAGCCACTCGGGCGCCACGAGGTAACGCGAGCGGTAGGTGCCGGTCGAGTCGGTCAGGTCGAGCAACCAGTCCAGACCGTGGGCATGGCCGTCAACGGTGGCCACCTGCAAGGCCACGCACAGTGCACTCATGCGTTCGATGCGCCGGCCGAGCGAAAGAAAACGCCAGCCGATGTTGCGTGTCATGCCGTCGAGCACGAAGCCCGAGAGCGTCATCATCGACGTGACCGCGCGGTCGAGCCAGGCCAGCGCCAGCGGCAGCGCCGCACCGCGCTGGAACACCGGGTCGGCGGTGAGCTGGTTCAGCGTGCGCCAGTTGTCGGCCGACATGCGGTCGCGCAGATTGAAGGCCACGCGCGAGAGCTGGCGCAGGCGCTGGCTCAGCGCTTCTTCGGGGTGGGTGGCGGCGCGCAGCAGTTCGACGCTGGCGTCGTCTTCGCCATCGATCAGGCCGAGGCGCTCGACCAGCACGAGCGCCGGCGCCGCGCCTTCGGCCGCTTCGGCACTGTGGTCGAGCACGCCGCCGATCGCCACGCGCAGCGCACGCGCGGCACTGTCGCAGCGCTCGCCGTAGCGGCCGTACCAGAACAGGTTCTCGGCGGCGCGCGAAGGCAGGTTGGCGCGCGCGCCGACCAGGTCGTCGGCCTGTACCGTTGTCGACAGCAGCGAGAACGAAGCGTTGACCGGTGCGCCCGAGAGCACCCAGGTGTCTTTCGAGCGGCCGCCACGCTGCATCGCGATCACGCGTGAGTCGCCGCCCACGGCCACGCGCGTCAGGCCGCCCGGCATCACCCGATATCCACTCGGCGTGGCCACGGCGAACACCCGCAGGCCGACGGTGCGCGCGGTGAGCCCGTCGCGCCGTGTGCCCTGCATTTGCATCTGCATCTGGGCGCCGCGCAAGGCCGCGCGCATGGAGTCGCCGCCGACCCGCTCAAGCACCGGCGCCTGCGACACGTGCACCCATTCCTGAGCAACATAACGCTGCGGATGTGCGGCCACCTTGGCGCGCAGCAGGATGCGTTCGTCGGTCGACAGGTCGGCACCGAACAGGGCGGGCTCGCGCACCGAGCGCTCCAGCGGCTTGATGATGAGCTTGTCGAGACGCTTCCAGGCGTCGTCGAAAGCGGCCGGCTCGCCCAGCCACCAGGTCGCGACCGAAGGCATCTTCAGCGGCTCGCCGAGCAGCTCGCGGCTCAGCTTGGGCAGGTAGCCCAACAAGGCGCCAGATTCCAGAACGCCAGAGCCAAGCGCGTTGCCCAGCAGCACGCTGCCGCGGCGTGCGCAGTCGGTCAGGCCGGCCACACCGAGCGCCGAGTCGGAGCGCAACTCCAGCGGGTCGCAGTAGTCGTCGTCCTGGCGGCGCAGGATCGCGTGCACCCGCTTCAGGCCCTCGACCGTTTTCATCCATACACAACCGTTGCGCACCGTGAGGTCGCTGCCTTCGACGAGCGGAAAGCCGAGGTAACGCGCCAGCAGCGCGTGCTCGAAGTAGGTTTCGTTGTACGGGCCTGGCGTGAGCAGCACGACCAGCGGCGGCCCGTCGCCCTTGGGCGCCCAGCGCAGCAGCGAATCGCGCAGCGCGCCGAAGAACGAGGCCAGGTGCTGCACGTTCAGGTCGCGGAACATCTGCGGGAAGACACGCGAAACGACCAGCCGGTTCTCAAGCGCGTAACCCGCCCCCGAAGGCGCTTGCGTGCGGTCGTTGACGACCCACCAGTGGCCGTCGGGCGAACGCGCCAGGTCGGCGGCGTACTGGAACAGGTGCATGCCCCCCGGCGGGTGCACACCTTGCACCGGGTGCAGAAAGCCGCTGTGGCCGAAGATCACCGAAGGCGGAATGGCGCCCGAACGCATCAAGGTTTGAGGGCCGTAGATGTCGCCGAGCACGCGGTTGAGCAGGTCGGCGCGCTGCGCGATGCCGGTTTCGATCTCTTCCCATTCGGCGGCCGAGAGCAACAGCGGCAGCGGGTCGACTTCCCACGGCCGGTCGGCGCCCTTCGGGTCGGCGTAGACGTTGTAGGTGACGCCGTTTTCGCGGATCTCACGCTCCATCAGCGAGAGCGTGTCGCCGACCTGCGGGCCCTCACGATCGGCCAGCGAGCGAAGAAAAGCCTCCCAGTGCGGGCGCGGGGTGCCCGGTGCAGCGAGCAACTCGTCGTAGCGCCCTTCGAGCGCTGAATAGCCTGACAGCAGGGATCGGAACATGGGCGGCGGCGTGGTGGAGCAGCGAGTTTGTCACAGCGTGGTCGCTGCGTACCCTTGCCGCTCTAGCGCGCTTGGCGCTGGCCAGCCAGCGCGCTCGCAACGCCGAGCGCGATCAGTCCCAGGCCGCTCGCCCAGCGTCCCCAGGTCGGCGCACCTGCCACACCTTGCAGGCGCGGCGCGAACCAGGCTGCGAGCAAGGCGTAGAGCAGGTCGGTACACGCCGCGATGCCGACGAACATCGCGCCCAAGCCGATCGCCTGCGACAAGGCCGGGGCTTCGCCGTGAATGAACTGCGGCAGAAACGCGGCGAAGAACAGCGTGGTCTTCGGGTTCAACAGCGCAACCCACAGGCCTTCGCGGAACAGGCGCCAGACCGGCACCTGCGCCAGCGGCGCGCCCGGCTCGACAGGTGCTGTCGGGACACGCAAGATGCGCACGCCGAGAAAGACGAGGTAGGCCGCACCGGCGAACTTGACCAGCGTGAATGCGAGTGACGAGACTGCGAACAGCGCCGCAAGGCCGATCGAAGCGCCAAGCGCGTTGAGCAAGTTGCCACACGCCACGCCCGCCACCGAACCGATGCCGGCCAGGCGCCCCTGCGACAGCGTGCGCGTGACGATGTAGAGCACGCCCGGCCCGGGCGTCACGGCAAGCACGAAGCTCGCCAGCAGAAAGGCCATGAACGCGGCGCTGCTCACGATTCACGCCTCCTTTCGGGGGTCAGGCCGACGCCCTTCGCAAGTCGAGCGTGAACGGGAAGTTCGGGTTGCGCTCTTCCTTCGGCACGCTCATCGGGCCCGGCGTGTGGCCGGTGCGGAAGAAGCGCGCCAGGCGGCGGGCTTCGGCTTCGAGCGCGTTGATCGGGAAGGTGTCGTAGCTGCGGCCGCCGGGGTGAGCCACGTGGTACTGGCAGCCGCCCATCGAGCGGCCCATCCAGGTGTCGACCAGGTCGAACACCAGCGGCGCGTGCACGTCGATGCTGGGGTGCAGCGCAGACGGCGGGTTCCACGCGCGGTAACGCACGGCGCCCACGAACTCGCCGACCTTGCCGGTGGGTTGCAGCGGGATCTTGCGGCCGTTGCAGGTGAGCACGTGGCGGTCGCCGACCAGGCCAGTCACCACGACCTGCAGGCGTTCCAGGGATGAATCGACGAAGCGTGCGGTGCCACCTTGAGCGCCCTCTTCGCCCATCACGTGCCACGGTTCCAGCGCCAGCCGCACTTCGACGTTCACACCCTCGGCAGAAAAATCGCCCAACCGCGGGAAGCGGAAGTTCAAGTGCGGCGCGAACCACTCGGGCTCGATCGTGTAGCCCGACTCGGCCAGCTCGGTGATCACGTCGCCCAGGTCCTGCGTGATGAAGTGCGGCAGCATGAAGCGGTCGTGCAGTTCGGTGCCCCAGCGTTTCAGGCGCTCGGGCCGGTACGGCTTCATCCAGAAGCGCGAGACCAGCGCGCGCATCAGCAGCTGCTGCATCAGGCTCATGCGGGCGTGCGGCGGCATCTCGAAAGCGCGCATCTCCAGCAGGCCGAGGCGGCCGGTCGGGCCGTCGGGCGAGTACAGCTTGTCGATGCAGAACTCGGCGCGGTGGGTGTTGCCCGACACGTCGATCAGCAGGTTGCGCATCAGCCGGTCGATCAGCCACGGCGGGCACTGGCCCTCTTGCGCGGTGATGCGCTTGAGTTCGGCGAACGCGATCTCGATCTCGTAGACCGAATCGTTGCGCGCTTCGTCAACACGCGGTGCCTGGCTCGTGGGGCCGACGAACAGGCCCGAGAACAGGTAACTGAGCGACGGGTGGTTGTGCCAGTAAGCGACCATGCTGGTCAGCAGATCGGGCCGGCGCAGGAACGGTGAATCAGCCACGGTCGCACCACCGAGCACGAAGTGGTTGCCACCGCCGGTGCCGGTGTGGCGGCCGTCGAGCATGAACTTCTCGGTCGACAAACGTGTTTCGTGTGCGGCCTGGTAGAGGTGCGTGGCCTGCTCGACCAGCTCGCCCCAGCTGTGCGCCGGGTGCACGTTGACTTCGATCACACCCGGGTCGGGCGTGACACGCAGCAGCGCCAGGCGCGGGTCTTTGGGCGGCTCGTAACCTTCAAGGATCACCGGCAGCTTCATCTCCAGCGCCGTGTCTTGGATGGCGCACACGAGCTCGAGGTAGTCTTCGAGCGCGGTGGCCGGCGGCATGAAGATGTAGAGGCGGCCGTTGCGCGGCTCGGCGCTCATGGCGGTGCGGGTGACCGCCGCGGCCGACTCGAACCGGGCCGGTGCCGGCAGGTTCGGTGTGACGCTGCTGAAGCCGTTTCCGCCTTCCGCCGCGAGCGCCGCGCGCGAGCGGCCGGCGAAGGTGCCGTTGGTTCCATTCGTGCCGTTGCTGGCGGCCAGCCCCGCGCCGTGGCGGCCATCGCCCACCGGCTCAGCACCGGCACGTTCGCCGAAGCGCAGGCGGCGGTACGGCGGCAGCGCCGCAAACGACTGCGTCTGGTCGGGCGGGTAGACCCACGGCAGATCGCTGTCTTTGGCCCAGGGCTGCGAATCGAGCGGCAGCCGGTAGCCCATCGCCGAATCGCCCGGGATCAGGTAACAACGCTCGCTGCGCAGAAACCACGAGCCGCTTTGCCAGCGCGGCGTGCCGCTCGGGTTGCGGGCCACGGGCAGCACGTGGCCGACGATCTTGTCGAGCCCCTGCGTGAACACGTTGCGAATACGGTCACGCTCCAGTTCGTCGCCGAGGCGCGCGTCGAAAGGGTCGACGTTGATCGGCAGCTTGCGTTCGCGCCACAGGTAGTACCAGACGTCTTCGTGGGCCGGGAACACGAACTCCGGGTTCAGGCCCAGCCGCTTGGCCACGCCGGCGAGGAACTTGCGCGCCTCGACTTCGGTGACGCCGTAGTCTTTGTGCTCGCTGGCGAAAAGCTCGGGGTGGCTCCAGACCGGCTCCTTGTCTTTGCGCCAGTACAAATTCAGCGACCAACGTGGCAGCTGCTCGCCCGGGTACCACTTGCCCTGGCCGTAGTGAAGCAGGCCGCCCTCGCCGTACTTGGCGCGCAGCTTGTCCATCAGGTCGGCGCTGAGGATGCGCTTGGTCGGGCCCATGGCCTCGGTGTTCCACTCATCGCCTTCGCGGTCGTCGACCGACACGAAGGTGGGCTCGCCGCCTTGGGTGAGGCGCACGTCGTTGTGATTCAGGTCGGCGTCGACCTGGTGGCCGAGCTTTTCGATCAACGCCCACTGTTCTTCGGTGTAAGGCAGCGTCACGCGCGGCGCTTCCCATACGCGTGTGACCGACATGTGGTGCTCGAACACGGTCTCGCACTCATCGATCGCGCCGCTCACCGGCGCGGCGGAGCCGGGCTCGGGCGAGCACGCGAGCGGGATGTGGCCTTCGCCGGCGAGCAGGCCCGAGGTGGGGTCCAAACCGATCCAGCCGGCGCCCGGCAGGAACACCTCGCACCAGGCGTGCAGGTCGGTGAAATCGATCTCGGTGCCGCTCGGGCCGTCGAGCGATTTCACGTCGCTCTTGAGCTGGATCAGGTAACCCGAGACAAAGCGCGCAGCGATGCCGAGGTGGCGCATCAGTTGCACCAGCAGCCAGCCGGTGTCGCGGCACGAACCGCTGGCGTTGACGAGCGTTTCTTCGGGCGTCTGCACACCCGGCTCCATGCGCACCAGGTAGCCGATGTCACGCTGCAGCTTCTGGTTCAGCGAGACCAGCCAGTCGTTGGTCGGTGTCTTCTCGCGCGACACCGATGCGAGGTAGGCCTGGAACACCGGTGCGTCTTTCAGCTCGGGC
Organism: Burkholderiales bacterium; assembly: GCA_039930465.1. Lineage (GTDB taxonomy): Bacteria > Pseudomonadota > Gammaproteobacteria > Burkholderiales > Burkholderiaceae_C > LMDS01. Next base: position 729 of record JBDTTU010000027.1, on the reverse strand, counting down.
GCTTTGATCATGTAGGGCGCGAGTTCACGCGCCACTTCCGGGTCATAACTGAACGGATAGTGCTCGGCCGAGGGTTCGAGGAAGAAGTCGAACGGGTTCAACACCGCCATCTCGGCGACGAGGTCGATCTCGATCCGGAACGAGGTGGTCTTGTCGGGGAACACCAAGCGCGCGAGGTAGTTCGACTGCGGGTCTTGTTGCCAGTTGATGAAGTGGGTGGCAGGCTCGACCCGCATCGAATAGCTCAGGATGCGGGTGCGCGAGTGTGGCGCCGGGCGCAGGCGCACGATCTGCGGGCCGAGGTTGATCGGCCGGTCGTAGCGGTAGTGCGTGATGTGGTTCAGCGCGACATGGATGGACATTCAGGGCTCCAGAACTTCAGTGAGATGCGCGCAAGAAAACGGGCACGCTGCCCGTGCAAAGCTTAGGCCGCCACCTCCGCAACGACCAGAGCGATCCGGCAGGTCGGCGCGTCGGTGGCTCGGCCGCATTGCGCTGGTCGATCCCCTCACGGGGCCCCTCGCCCTTCGCTTCATGCGGCCACGGGCACGAGGAAGTCGCGGCTGATGCCCATGCCAAGCGTGCCGACACGTTCGAGAAACTGCGTCAGGTACGCGTGCAGCCCGGTCGCCAGGATCTCGTCGATTCGGCCGTATTGAAGGTCGGCGTGCAGTCGGCCGGCGCGCCGCTGCGTTTCGGTCGACTGCTCGTTGCCGACCATCTTCAGGT